>DATBDI010000049.1:0-7871 GCA_036270025.1 Candidatus Udaeobacter sp.
GGCGGCTGATCTGCGTCGAAGCGGAAGTTGTACAGCGTGCCGTAACGAATCGCGTTGGCGTTCTGATTTTGCGCAAACGTTTCGGTGCTCCACGTGATAGAGCTTGGGTCCTGAACAACATTCCACGGTGTGCTGCTATAACCCAAATTATTAAACGTGCCGTCGTTTGCCCAGGCAGGATGCTGAGGCGGCGCATGAAATTCGACGTTACTTACATTAACTCCAGGGCCTAAAGGCACACTGAAAGATTGAATCGCGCGATCGAGGTTTTGGTTATACAGGGCATACTCATAGTGCCAGACGCCAGTGGACGGATTCGTGACCTTGTAACCCATGAACCAGATGCCGTCATTTCCCGGGTCAGGCTCCTGCCGGTTTACTGTCGCGCCGGTCCAGGCCATGATCGCCGGCTGTTCGCGCACGGTGGTGCCAACGGCGCTAAAGGTGAAGTTTGTAGGGCCGCCACTCACGTTATACCGCTCGTAAGAAGCATTGTTGTACATGTTGCACTGGCCCGGATGACTTTGACACCAGGTGTATTCGTGCGGGACGATGTATTCCGCTTCGGCAAAATAGGTGGCGCCTTGGTTCTGGGCAGGAATCAGGTCACTCGTCTCCACCAGAATTCGGTGAGACGTTGCGTCATGAACGTGGCCGGTGTGATTATTCGCCGTAGAACCGTTGAAACTTCCGGTGAAGGGATTCACCCATGCGCGCGAACCAATGCCTGTTTGGCTGCCGTTTAAGCCGGCGCCGTACGCATCGGAGCAACCGGAGCCAAGGTGCTGGCCGCCGACACCATTGCATCCAAAGCCGCATGTATTTGACGATGCCGCTGTAAATGCGTGCTTACCCCAGGATTGGCCGATTTGCTCGAAACGATCGTTGTTACTGGTCCCGCCACTCATTCGGTAAACATTCTGCGGAATAAAGGGGTGATCGTTGTTGGGCAAAGAGAACCAATCCACGTCGATTGTCCCCTTGTTGCAGGCATCGGTTCCCAAAGAGATCCCCACGCGGCCATTTACTGCACCACTGGTCAATTGCGACAGGCCGATCAGCTCGCCGATGATGACGTCCGGGCCGGGGACGGTTCCGACGCCGGGCTGGTTCAACGCTGGCAGTCTCGCGGATTGCACATCGCCGTTCGCGTCGAGCTGTATAATCTGCGCGGTTTGCATAGTGGCGCCGATCGAGATTTCGCCAGCAACTGCGCCGGCATCTGACGCACGGCCAAGAGCCTCAGCAAGTTCTCTGGAAATCAACAGCCGTCCGCCGGTGATGCTGAGCAACTGCGCGTTAGCGTCGTAGTCGTATTGGCCCCCCTCGACGTTGAAAAACGTGAAGCCTGTTCTTGCGTCACGCACGGCAAGGTCGAACGGCGCATCGGCAGCAAGTTTTTCGATTACAAGCTGGTTCAGGGATGCGCCGAGCGCAGGAGGAAGCGCAGGGATCGCTTTCATTTGCGGGACCAGCGCGATTGAGCCCGGCTCCGGACCGCGCAACAGACCATTGAAAACGAGAATTGGGAAAAAGGAATTAGCCGCAGCGCTGAAATGCAATGTCACAATTCGCTGTGGCACGGAGTTGATTCCGTTCAATCGATTGACATCGAGATCGATTGTAACGCTTCCGTTTTCGACAATCATCTTCTGAAGCGTTCCGCTCTGGGCTTGATTGGCAGTTTGTTTTTGCGTCCTTGCAGCGGAACTGGTCGAGCTGGTCTCGGGCGAGGCAAAAAGCAAGAACAACAGGAGCGGAAAAGCGGTGAAGGTTAATTTTGACATTATTTGGTGACTCCTCTGGTGAAGTGACTTGGATACGATCAAGCGGAGGCAGTGTTTTTCCCACGCGCTGAGGTGGAAAGAAAGAAAATTCTAAAATTTTTTGCGGCTCGACATCAGTCAGAGGTGGGTTCGCCCAGCTACTTCCAAACGCCCGCAGCGCCCGCGAAGGCGCAGAAAAACGGAACGAAGTAGCTGCGACGATGTCACAGTAATCGCCGAAGGCGCAGATATCAGCCGATGAAGCCGCACTCATCCTTGCGAACGCGTTGAGGACAACGCGTTCCACGTTTTCGCATCGCTGCCTCTACGGCCGTGGCGGCGGAGACGGGTGAGGTCTCGACGTGGGCACAGGTCTGGCAGTTGGCGTAGGCCGAGGCGTCGGCGTAACCGTCGCGCTGGCAGTCGCCGTCGCGGTTGCAGTAGCTGTTGGTGAGGCGGTCGCTGTCGCGGTAGCCGTCGCTGTTGCAGTAGCTGTCGCGGTGGCGGTAGCCGTCGCTGTCGCCGTCGCCGTCGCTGTCGCCGTAGCCGTAGGAGTTGTTGTGGCCGTCGCTGTTGCCGTCGGTGTCGGAGTTGGGCCGCAACCTTGCAGCGTATAGCTTTGTCCTCCAGTAGCCGCGCCGCCTGAGCCGTTGCAGAAGTATTGATTAAAGATCGTGTCGTCTCTCTGCACTCCCGCGGTGGCCGATGTGTTGCCACCCGTTACTGTGCCGTAGATCACGTCGAATCGACACTGCGCCTCGTATAATCTTAGCTCGAAGTTGGCAGTGCCGTTCCCGGGGAAGTACTGTGACCGCCACTCGATGTTAAAGATACGGTTGGGAGCAGTTCCACTTATCGAGGTGAAAATGCCGAACCCGCTATTGACCAGGTACAGGTCATCCCAATATGGGTAGATCGTGTAATCGTGGGTGGTCCACGGCAAACATTGGTTGGTGAAGGCCGCGTCCGTGGCCGTGAACTGAGCATTGCCGTTGGACGACAGATTGACGCTCGTATAGGTCGTCCCATAGAGGCAGATAGGGAATGGCAGAACGATGGTGGTTACTTCATCATCTCCATGATTGCCGATGTCCACGGTGCCAGGCACGATGCTGCCGCCTATCTCAGCTATTCCGTACTGGCCACAAGGCGTGGGCGTCGGAGTAGGAGTTGCTGTTGGCACTGGACTCGGTGTGGGTGTCGGGGTGGGTGTTGGGGACGGAACACCCCCGGGCGCTTGAATTATAACAAACTCTGGTGAGCCAGTTTTGAAGAACCCTACAGCTGCATTTGTCGGATTCGGCGCTTGATCGGCGTCGAATCGAAAATTGTAAAGCGTGCCGAAGCGAATCGCATTGGCGTTCGGATTCTGCGCAAAGGTTTCCGTGCTCCACGTTATGGAACTGGACGTCTGAACAGTCCACGGTGTGCTGCTGTAGCCAGCATCTCCCTGAGTGCCATCATGTGCCCAGCCAGGATGCTGAATCGGCGCATGGAATCCGATGTTAGAGATGTTTACTCCTGGTCCAATCGGTACGCTGAAGGATTGAATCCCACGATCAAGATTTTGGTTGTAAAGAGCGTATTCATAGTGCCAGACGCCAGTAGATGGGTTGGTTACTTTGTAACCCATGAACCAGATACCATCGATGAGGTGATCGGGTTCGAATTGGTTTACCGTCGCACCGGTCCAAGCCGTGATCGCCGGATGCTCCCGCACGGTGGATCCCGCGCCAGTAAAATTAAAAGGCTGATTAATTCCGGTTACGGTGTAGGGGCGGTACGAAGCGTTGTTATACATGTTGCACTGGTCCGGATGGCTCTGGCACCACGTGCCTTCGTGGGGGACGATGTATTCCGCTTCGGCAAGGTATGTCGCTCCCGGGTTTAGCGACGTGTTCAAGTCGTTAACGTCCACCAGCATTCGATGAGAGGTTACGTCATGAGCGTGGCCGCTGTGATTATTTGCCGTTGAACCGTTGAAACTTCCGGTGTAGGGATTGACCCAGGCGCGCGAGCCGATGCCTCCCTGGCTACCGTTCAAGCCGGCGCCATATGCATCAGAACAGCCAGAGCCAAGATGCTCACCACCTACACCGTTGCACCCAAATCCACACCCGTTGGACGACGCCGCCGTAAAGGCGTGCTTACCCCAGGACTGACCGATTTGTTCGAAACGATCATTGTTAGTGGCCCCGCCACTCATTCGGTAAAGATTCTGTGGAATAAATGGATGGTCGCCGCTCGGCAAGGCAAACCAATCCACGTTGATCGTCCCTTTGTTACACGCATCAGTTCCCAAAGCGAGGCCGACGCGGCCCCCGACGGCACCATTGTCGGATTGCACTAAGTCAAGCAGACTGCCGACAATGACATCAGGTCCAGGAACAGTCCCTACCAACGGCCGCTGCAGTGGAGGCAGCACCGTTGAATTGGGTTCACCATTGACTACCGTCGTGATCTCGATTAGCTGCATCGCGGCTCCGATCGAGATTTTTCCAGCAACTGCACTTGCATCCGAGGGTCTGCCAAGCGCGGTCGCAAACTCTTTCGAAATGAGCAGCCGGCCACCGCTTATGGTCAGCAACTGCGCCTGGGCGTCGTAATCGTACCGCTCGGCCTCGATGTGGAAAAACGTAAAGCCTGTCTTTGCATCGCGGACGGCGAGATTGAATTCCTCGTCGGACGAAAGTTTTTCCACAACGAGTTGGTTAAGCGATCCGGGTAGTGCGCCGGGTAACGTGCCGTAAGCGACCTGGCCAGCATCCTTAAGCACGAGTGCCATTGAACCCTGCTCCGGTCCCCGCAGCACATCGTTGTATGCTAGAATCGTGAAGAAAGAATTCGCCGCGATGGCGAACCGCAAATCCGAGATCCAGGCTGGGGCGCCGGTTTTTTGCGCGACGGAACTCATTCCGTTCAGCCGATTCACATCGAGAGCGATGCTAACGCTTCCATCCTGGACGATCAGCTTCTGAAAGACGCCCGTCGTCGCGTCTGACCTTTTTTGTTTCGACTGAGCAGCGTAATTTCCCGAACTTCCCCCGAGAAGTAGAATTAACGGGAGCATCAAACTGGTAAGCGTTATTTTTGACATCGTGTGTTGGACCCTTTGCTGTGGTGAGCGTGTTGACCGTCAAGCGAACGCGAATTGTCTCACGCGCGATCAGCAAAAGTAAAGAAGATTTTCAGATTCCTGCGTCGAATCGGTGAGGAAGGCCCGCCTGTATCTGGAGAGTTGCCATTTATCTAAAAAGTGAACGCGTCAGGTCTGGGGAACGCAGGTTGCGAGTCCGCCACAGGACGGATTCGCCGTGGTGAACCTGCACGTTTTGGAGTGCGCGAACATGTTCGCGCTTTTAAAGCGGCGACATGTCGCCGCACTCCAAAGTTCAGGCTGGCAGCCTGTGCTCCGCAATAATTACGGACGCGGCGCTGGAGTAGGCCTTGGTCTTGGGGCCGGGCTTTGCCTCGGGGATGGCGTAGGACGCGGCGTCGGCGTCACCGTCACTGTAGCAGTGGCAGTAGCAGTTGCTGTCGGAGTAGCTGTAGCTGTAGGGGTAGGGGTAGGGGTAGGGGTAGGTGTCGGCGTACTGGTACCCGCCGGCGCTTGGATTGCAACGGTGCTGGGTGATCCTGTTTTGAAATATCCGACCGTGGCGTTCGCATCCTGCGGCGGTTGGTCGGCGTCGAATCGGAAGCTATACAACGTGCCCCAGCGAATCGCGTTCGCATTCTGGTTCTGCGCAAGCGTTTCGCAGTTCCAGGTTATGAAACCCGATGCCTGAGTAACAGTCCACGGTTGGCTGCTATAACCCTGGTTCATGAAGGTGCCGTCGTTTGCCCACCCTGGATGCTGAGGAGGAGCGTGAAACCCGACATTACTTACGTTAACTCCACCACCCAAAGGCACGCTGAAGGATTGGATCGACCGGTCGAGGTTCATATTTAACAAGGCGTACTCATAATGCCAGACGCCTGCAGAAGGGCTGGTTACTTTGTGACCCATGAACCATGCCCCATCACTACCCGGGTCGGGCTGGGCCTCGCTCACTGTTGCGCCTGTGGCAACCCATGCCTGTATGGCAGGTTGCATTCGGATAGTAGCACCAACGGATGGAAAGTTGAAAAAGGTAGGCCCGCCAGTAACTGAGAACTGACGATACGAATAATTGTTAAACATGTTGCATTGCCCCGGATGCGACTGGCACCACGTATATTCGTGCGGGGTAAGGTAGGCCGCTTCGCCAAAGTAGCTGGCTCCCGGATTTTGCGCTGGGATCAGATCACTCGTTTCCACCAGGATCCGGTGCGACACGCCGTTGTGAACATGGCCATTGTGGTTGTTTGGAGGCGTTTGCGAGTCTCCTCGCGGGAAAAAGCCCGTGAAAGGATTGATCCACGCGCGGGAGCCGATGCTGTCCTGGTCGCCGTTCAGGCCTGACACGTATGGGTCGGAGCAGCCCGGACAGAGGTGCGAGCCCGTTTGGCAACCGCTGGTGTTGCAATTGCCGCAGACGAAGTCTTCCAATGCCAGAAACGTATGTTTCATCCATGACTGGCCGATTTGTTCGAAGCGCTCGTCATTACTGACTCCGCCGCTCATCCGGTAAAGATTTTGCGGAACGACTGGATGGTCGTTGCTCGGCAACGCGAACCAATCGACCGGTTGATCTCCATTGTTACAAGAGTCTGTTCCTATCGCCAGCCCGACCTGGGTCCCGACGGGAGCATCAAACTGTGCCACGTCTTCGATTTCTCCAACGATAACATCCGGGCCAGGAATAAGGTCCGCCACTGCGGGACCGACTGCATGTTGAATGGGTGGCAGGACCATCGATTTCGTCTCGCCATTAACAACCTGGTCGATTTGGATCGGTTGCATCGCCGCGCCAATGGAGATCTTGCCGACTACCGCCCCGGCGTCTGATGGTTTGCCAAGAGCATCGGCAAACTCTTTTGAGACCAGCAGCCTGCCTTCGGTGATGGTAAGCAACTTTGAGTTGGCGTCGTAATCGTACTGCAGTCCTTGCAAATTGAAAAACGTGAATCCTGTCTTGCTGTCGCGCACGGCAAGATCGAATCCCTGGCCAGAAGGAAGTTTTTCGACTACGAGCCGATTAAGCGATGCGTTCAGCGCCGCGGGTAAACTGTAGCCGGGGGCGTTGACCCCGGCTCGGATCAAGTTGATCGATCCTCGCTCAATCCCGCGCAGCTGATCGTTAAAAACCAGAATAGGAAAGAAGGAATTGGCCGCTGCGGCGAAATGGATCTGCGCCGTCTCATCCCTCGAGGTCGTAATGCCATTCAAACGATTAACGTCCACGTCCATCGTAATGCTTCCGGTTTCGACAATCATCTTTTGGACGGTGCCGCTCGAGATGTTCGGACTTTTCTCGCTTGACTGGCCGGCGTGATTTCCGGAACTACTCCCGAGAAGGAGGAGCAGGGGGAGCATCAAGGTGGTGAGCGTTAATTTAGACATCGTAGTGGATTCCCTTCGTTTGACTAAAGCGGTCCAGTGGAGTGGAAAACATTTTTCTCACGCGCTCGCGGTGGAAGCAACGAAGAAATTTTAAAACTCTGCGCTCGTAAATCGCACGAGGCAGCCGTGCCGGCTGTGATCTTTGAAGTCCTACGATCCGAAAATCTCGCGGCTACGCCGGACGCGGCGGTGGCGTCGGTCGAGGCCTCGGTGCTGGGCTAACGCGTGGTGATGGCGTGGGTCGTGGCGTAGATGTCGGCGTAGGACTCGGAGTTGCTGTCGGTGTTGCCGTGGGAGTAGCCGTTGGTGTCGATGTCGCTGTAGGCGTAGGTGTGGCCGTGGGCGTTGGCGTCGCGGTAGGTGTCGGCGTTGGCGTAGCGGTACCCGCAGGCGCCTGGATCGCAGCCGTTGTAGGTGAGCCTGTCTTAAAGTAGCTGATTGTCGCATTCGCGCTCTGTGGCGGCTGATCAGCGTCAAACCGGAAATTATACAGCGTGCCCCAGCGGATCGCGTTCGCGTTCTGGTTCTGCGTAAAGGTTTCCGTGCTCCAAGTTATGGAACCGGCTGTCTGTGTAACATCCCACGGCGTGCTGCTGTAACCGAGGTTGTTTTGTGTGCCG
>DATBDI010000050.1:0-8414 GCA_036270025.1 Candidatus Udaeobacter sp.
GCGTGCGCTCCCCAATCAGGATTCAATCCGCGGAAACAGCGGCGTAGGCTTGCCGAGATGATGTTCGTCGGGCAAACCGCCCCAAATTGGATCGGACAGTTGGCGTTCTTCGCGAACGTTGAGCTGGTAGAAGATCGCGCGCGCGGCAGTCGGCAAGATTGGAGAGATCAAAACGCCAAGGATCCGTAGCGACTCGGCGAGTGCGAATAGAACATGGTCCAGTGCTTGGGAACGGCTCTGATCTTTTGCCAGCTTCCATGGCGCACTCATCTCGATGTTCGCGTTGCAGGTCGTGGCGAATTCCATCAATCGATCGAGTGCGGCGTGCACCTCGAATCGCTCGAACGCAGTCTCGTACTGATGCAACAAATTAGCGGCTTGCACAGCTAGCGGCGAGTCGCCGCCGGTTTTTCGTACGACGCCGTCCCGGTATCGATGCGCCATGTTTAATGTGCGATTGAGCAAATTGCCCAGCGAGTTTGCTAGATCGGCGTTGTAGCGTTCGACCAGGCGCTCTTCGGAAAAGTCTGCGTCTTTACCGGTGGCGATATCGCTCATTAAGTAATAACGCAGCGCGTCCGAGCCGTATTTATCCGCGAGCACGAATGGATCGATGATGTTGCCGACACTCTTGCTCATCTTTGCGCCGCCAAGGTTCCACCAGCCATGCACTAACAATTGCGGCATCTGATCGTCGGGAAAACCGATCGCGTGCAGCATAATGACCCAGTAGATGCCGTGCGCTGGGACGAGAATGTCCTTGCCGATGATTTGCAGCGCGGGCCATTTATCCAGGAATTCAGGCGGCTGCGCGTCGAATTCACTTGTAGCCACGGCCCTGTGGGCCGTCCTGAGCGACTCGTTGCTTCTATCGGTCTCAACCGGCCGCAGGCCGGTGGCTACAGCGTTCGCGTTTGGGTCGTAGCCGGAAAAACTGATGTAGTTGGTTAGCGCGTCGAACCAAACGTAGGTGACGAAATCTTTGTCGAATGGCAGTTCGATTCCCCAATCGAGCCTTGATTTCGGACGTGAAATGCAGAGATCGCCACTGATTTTCTCAACCGCATTGCGCAATTCCGTTTGCCGAAAATCGGGAATGACTGCGTCTGTTCGATTGTCGAGATACTTAAGCAGCCAATCCTTGTGCTCGCTTAGCTTGAAATAGTAATTTTCTTCCTCGCGAAATTCGATCTCGCCCCACTCGGGCCCGAATTGTCCATCGGAGCCGCGCTCTTTGTCGGTTAAAAATTGTTCCTGACGAACTGAGTAGTAACCGGACTGTTTGTCCTTGTAGATCTGGCCTTCATCGAAGAGCCGCTGCAGAATGCCTTGAACGACTTTCTTGTGCCGGTCGCTCGTTGTCTCTGCCCATTCATCGTATCGGACATCAAGTTTTTTCCAGAGATCGACAAACTTCTGCGTGATGCCTTTAACGAATTCGGCTGGTGGCACGCCCGCTTTTGCCGCCGACTGCTGGACTTTCTGGCCGTGTTGATCAACACCGGTTAGAAAGAAAACGTTTTCGCCTTTGAGCCGGTGATAGCGCGCAATGACGTCCGCCAGCACTTTTTCGTAAGCGTGTCCGACATGCGGTGGCGAATTCGTGTAATCGATCGCAGTAGTGATGAAAAACGTCTTTGGCATTTTGCGCCACAAACTGACGGACGAATCGGTGTAGGGCAAGCGCCCCGCTTGCCGCTCCGAGGTGGTTGGCAGGCGGAGCGCCTGCCCTACAATTGAACTCTTCGCAGACGCAGCGCGTTTGCGATCACTGAGACGGAACTGAAGCTCATCGCAGCGCCCGCGATGATCGGATCGAGCAGAATACCAAAGAACGGATACAGCACTCCGGCGGCAATCGGCACACCGAGCGCGTTGTAGATAAACGCGAAGAACAGGTTTTGGCGGATGTTCCGCATCATCGCCCGGCTGAGGCGGATTGCTTTTTCAATCCCGCGCAGATCACCTTTCAACAACGTAAGATCAGCGCTTTCCATTGCTACATCGGTGCCGGTGCCCATTGCAATTCCTACGTCTGCGGCGGCGAGCGCGGGTGCGTCATTGATTCCATCGCCGGCCATGGCAACAACATTGCCCTGCTTGCGTAAGCGGGCGATGCGTTCGTGTTTACGCTGCGGTTCAACACCCGCCTCCACTTCGTCAATCCCGAGCTTCTGCGCGACGGCAAACGCGGTGCGCTCGTTGTCACCGGTGAGCATGATGATCTTAATGCCAAGCTTGTGCAGGTGTTCTATCGCGGCGGGCGCCGATGGTTTGATTGGATCGGCGACGGCAAGGATGCCTGCGGGCCGATTGTCGAGCGCGACAAATATTGCGGTCTGGCCTTGCTGCTGAAGCTCGCCGGCTTTTTGCTCAAGACCTTCGAGATCGCTGATGCCCTGGCTGCGGAGGAACAGCGGTTTGCCGACGATCACGCGATGCCGGTTCACCTGACCTACAACGCCGCCGCCGGTCGTGGATTGAAAGTCGCGCACGCTCGGCGTCCGCACACCGCGTTCTTTCGCGCCGCTCACTATTGCGGCAGCGAGTGGATGTTCGCTGTTTTGTTCCACTGCCGCAGCGGCTGCGAGCAGTTCCTGTTCGGATATGGAATCAGTCGGAACAATACTCGTTAGGCGCGGGCGTCCTTCGGTGAGCGTGCCGGTCTTATCTACGACAAGCGTCCGCACCTTCTCCATTAGCTCGATGGCTTCGGCTTTCTTGATCAGCACGCCGGCCTGTGCACCGCGGCCGACTCCCACCATCACTGACATCGGCGTGGCGAGACCGAGTGCGCATGGACATGCGATGATTAATACCGCAACCGCATTCACGATTCCATACGCAAGACGCGGCTCGGGTCCGATAAAGAACCAGACCAGAAAAGTAATGATCGCGATTGCGATCACCGCTGGCACAAACCAGCTCGCGACTTTGTCGGCCAAGCTCTGGATGGGTGCGCGGCTACGTTGCGCTTGGGCGACCATTTCGACGATGTGCGAAAGCACCGTCTCACTCCCGACGCGCTCCGCTTCGATAACAATGCTGCCGTTTTGATTCACAGTTCCCGCAGTAACGCGATCACCGCTCGCTTTCTCGACCGGCATCGGCTCGCCCGTGAGCATGGACTCATCGATACTTGTCCGCCCTTCGATGACGCGACCGTCGACTGGTACCTTTTCGCCAGGCCGAACACGCAAGCGATCGCCGCGTTGCACCTGATCGAGCGGCACGTCGTGTTCTTCGCCGTCACGCACGAGACGCGCGGTTTTCGGCGCAAGGTCGAGCAGAGCACGAATCGCACTACCGGTGCGGTTACGCGCGCGTAGTTCCAGCACCTGGCCTAGCAACACTAAAACGGTGATGATCGCCGCCGCTTCGAAGTAGATGCCGATCTTGCCGTGCGCTACGAATGAGGGCGGAAAAATCTGCGGCAGTAGCATCACGACCGCGCTGTAAAAATAGGCGGCGCCAACGCCGATCGCGATCAGCGTAAACATGTTCAACGAACGATTCACGATCGATTGCCAGCCGCGCTGAAAGAATGGCCATCCGCACCACAGCACGACCGGCGTGCTCAGGATGAATTGCGCCCAGCGCGAAATGTCACCCTGCACCCAATGCGGCGCGGACGGCAGCATGTGCCACATCGCGAGTATAAACACCGGCACGCTCAGCGCCGCGCCAATCCAGAAGCGGCGCGTCATATCGCGCAGCTCCGCGTTTTCTTGTTCACTTTCCGGCACAATGTTCTTCGGCTCGAGTGTCATGCCGCAAATCGGGCAGTTGCCCGGATGATCTTGCTCGATCTGCGGATGCATCGGGCAGGTGTAGATCATGGCGGATCGTTGAATGACTTGACGAACATTCGTTGTGGCTGCGTCAACTACGAGCTTTTAGGTTTATAGAATGACGAAATCCGAATGTCGAATGACGAGGCTGCAAGAATTCCGCGCGTTTTGATTCTGGGGAGCACAGGCTGCCAGCCTGTAGTTGCCGGCAGCCCTGCCGGCAACATGTTCGACACGAAACTTTGAAATAGCGCTTATGCCACCCGGCCTCGGCAAGCTGCCGAGGCCCACAGGCTGGCAGCCTGTGCTCCCCAGATGCCTATGCTGCTTTCGCGGTTTCCATCTCTTCGGTGTACTTGCCGAAACGCGCTTTGCTATTGCACATCGCACGATGATGGAACGCCTGTTGCGCGGCAGCCACATTCGCTAAGTCGCCTTTCCAAGCCTTGAGCACAGGAGCTTGCAACGCCCGTCCGTACGAGAAGCTCAATTGCCAAGGCAAATCAGGAAGCTGATTCATCGCGTTGAGATGTTCGGTGGCTTGCTGATCGCTTTGACCACCGGAGAGGAACACAATGCCCGGCACGGCCGCGGGCACGACGCGCTTCAGGCAGCGAACTGTTGCGTCCGCGACTTCCTGCACGGATGCCTGCTGTGGGCAGTCTTTTCCCGAAAGCACCATGTTTGGTTTCAGCAGCATGCCTTCCAACACGACACGATGTGCGGCCAGGGCATTGAAAACACTTCGTAACGTTTGCTCGGTAACTTCGAAATACCGTTCAATGGTATGGGTGCCGTCCATGAGCACTTCCGGCTCGACGATCGGCACCAAGTCACCTTCCTGGCAGAGCGCCGCGTAGCGCGCGAGAGCCTCGGCATTCGCATCAATGCATGTTTGCGTAGGAATTCCGTCGCTAATGCCAATCACTGCGCGCCATTTGGCAAACCGCGCGCCCAACTGTCGATATTGGGCCAGCCGGTCATGCAAACCATCAAGCCCCTCGGTGATTTTTTCCTTCGGGAAGTTTGCCATCGCTTTCGCGCCTTTATCTACTTTGATTCCTGGAATGATCCCCTGCTGTTCCAGCACTTCGACAAAACTGCGACCGTCGCGCGCTTTCTGCCGAATTGTTTCATCAAACAGGATCACACCGCTGATGAATTCGCCCGCGCCCTGGGTTGTGAACAAAACTTCACGGTACGCGCGGCGATTTTCCTCGCTCGAAGGAACATTAATGCTTTTCAATCGCTTCTCGATCGTACCGGAACTTTCATCCGCTGCCAGGATCCCCTTCCCTGGCGCGACCAGTTTTCTTGCTATGGATTCCAAATTCTCAGTTGTCATGGTTATTTCCTCGAGATTCTGAACGCAATTGTCAGCTTCTTTTCTTGCAAAATCGTCGGAGAAAAGCAAATGAAACCGGCGGCAAGGAGCTGCCGCTTTCGATGACTTTAGGGTCTGCTGTCTCAGCGGAACGAACGAATGCTCTCCTCGACGTGGGCCGCAGCTCGTGCTATAGCCAAATGAAATGCTGGGCAGGATAATCATTTCGGTGGCGATGACTGCGGCGCTGCTCACAGCTCCCGCAGGTCTTTCCGCCCGATCATGCATCCTAGCCAGCGCGCCCGCTCAGCAAAGCTGTAAGCCAGGTTGCTGCGCGAACAAAACCTGTTGCGCGACTTCAAAGGAGCGTAAATCAAATCCAAGTGACCCACTTGGAAAAGCCGATTCCAACTACAAAGTAAGCGCGACTTGCATCGCTCTACCTCCGGCACTTTCGCCGAGTCGCGAATCTGGCGCTCAACAGTTCGTACTTTCCAATGCGATGTTTGGCGCTCATTCGCCGCCGACGCTCGCGTTGATCTGCATCCGACTCATCTGATCCAGGGCTGCACACCCGAGGTGTGCCCTGTAGCCACGGCCCTGTGGGCTGTCTGAACGCGCCATAAGCGCGTGGCTACAAGTCTTCAACCCCGAAAGCAATCGGGGCAACCGCGGTCCTGGATCAATGAAAACAGCTTACTTTTTACTATTTAATTTAATTTTAGCTTTAACTCTTCGGCCTGCGCAGGCCGGAGATAATGGCAGTGCAGTTCGAGAGGGCAGTCTTTCGCTCGATGAGGTGACGAACGTCGTCCTCGCAAATAATCCGGCAATCAAAGCGGCGCAGGACAAATGGCAGGCAATGAAGGCGCGCGTGCCGCAAGCCGCCGCGTGGGAGGATTTGAGAGCGGAGGCGAGGTCGCGCGTCGCGCGTTACGTCTCAATCCCGCCGAACTCGTTCACGGATCAAACCTTCATGCTCCGGCAGGAACTTCCGATTTCAGGAAAGAATCTGAGCCGGGCACGAGCAGCGACGGCCGAAGCCGGCGCAGCCTTCGAGGATTTTCGGCGGACTGGGCTCGATGTACTCTCGCGCGCTCGCGCGGCCTTTCATCGGTTGGCGAACGAATATGCGCAGCTCGAAGTAAACCAACGCAACGTCGACTTGCTCAATCAATTCGCCGAAGTAAGCCGCCAGCGCTACGAAGTTGGCAACGCCAGTCAGGGCGATGTGCTCACTGCGCAAACCGACGCGGCCAAGTTGCTCGAAGCACAGTCCGATATTTTCCGCCGAATTTCAGACTCGCAATCGCAGCTCAACGTGCTGATGAATCGGCCAGCGCAGTCGCCCCTCGCTCAGCCATCTCAGATTCCGTTTCAATCACCGCACTTTTCATTGCAAGTGTTGCAAGCTGTCGCCCTGAGTGCACGACCGGAAATGCAGCGAGCTCAAAACCGAGTCGAAGCCGAAAGATTCCGCGTTGAGCTCGCGAATCGCCAGCGGTTCCCCGATCCGACACTCGATGTTCAAGCGCAGCGATACAACGAAGCGGGCCAGGCAGTTAGTGAGCTCGACGTCGGCGTTTCGATCGGCCTGCCATTTCTCAATCCAAGAAAATATTCCGCGACAGTAACCGAGGCCCGGCGGAATTTCGAAAGCGCGCAGCACGAGCTCGAGGCGACGCGTACCGAAACGCTCGGCCTGGTCCGCGATCAGCTCACGAAAATCGAAACCGCGGCTCATCACTACGAGCTTTATAGCGACAAAATCTTGCCGCTGGCGCGGCAGGCGGTGCAATCGAATCGCGTCGCATACGAGACAAGCAGTGCGAACTTTCTAGAGCTGATTACTGCGCAGCGGGTCCTGCAAGACGTTGAATCGGCCCACGTAAATCATCTCGCCGACTACCAAGTCGCGGTCGCAGAGCTCGGCGCCATCGTCGGCATCGAGGATTGGCCTTCCGCGCAAAATCCCGCGGAGAGGAGGAAATCAAAATGAAGCAGCTATTCCACAATCCCGTTTTTTGTTTGGCAATTGCTGCATTGCTGCTTGCAATCACGCCCGCGTGCTCGAAACGCGATGGCGCAGGCGGCAGAGATGGCAACGTCGATTACTGGACATGTACAATGCATCCCTCGGTACGAGAGAAGGGACCCGGAAAATGTCCCATCTGCTCGATGGACCTTGTGCCAGTGAGGAAGGAGAGCGGAACTCCAGCGCGCTCCACTAAAAAACCCGCTCAACATGACCACGCGGCAATGTTGGCGGGAAAACCGACCGACAGCAGCGTGACTTCATCCCCGTCACACGAATTCGTTGTGCCGGTTGAGCGCCAGCAACAGATCGGCGTGAGTTTCGCCACCGCCGAAATGAAACCGCTAAGTCACAGCATCCGAGCGGTTGGTCGTGTCGTGCCGGAAACACAACGAATCTGGCGCGTCGTCTCGCGAACCGCCGCCTACGTGCAGGAACTCGGCGTCAATGCTCCAGGCGAGCTTGTCAAAAAGAATCAGGTGCTGATGAAGCTTTACAGCCCTGAGTTGCTAACCACGCAGCGCGAATTGATCGATTTGCTGCGCTCGCGCGACGGCACGGTGAAGAACACGCACTCGGCACGCGGAGATTTCCAGCGTCTGATCGAATCAGCCGAACGGCGGCTCAGGCTCTGGAACGTCACTGACGAACAAATCACGAAGATTGAACAAACACGGCAGGCGGAAGAATCGCTCCCGATCCTTTCGAAAGTTGATGGCGTCGTTCAAAACCTTCCAGTGACGCAAGGGGCGAGCGTCGCGATGGGCAGTCCGCTCGTAGAGGTGGCTGATCTCTCTGTGGTGTGGGTCTGGGGCGAGTTTTATCAGGACGAATTACCGATGCTTCAAATCGGGCAGGAGGTGACGGTGAGCTCTTCCTCTTACCCCGGCGAAAAGTTTCGGGGAAAAATCACGCTGATTGATCCCTTCATTGACAACGTGAAACGAACCGGCCGGGTGCGACTCGACATTCAGAACCCGGATTTAAAACTCAAGCCCGACATGTATGTCGATCTTGTCCTCGACATGGACATGGGAAAATCGCTGGTCGTGCCGGTCAGCGCGATTATCCCGACGGGCAAGCGCAACATCGCCTTTGTCGATAAAGGCGACGGCAAACTCGAACCGCGTGTTCTCGAGCTCGGCGGAAAGTTTGGCGACGTTTACGCCGTAAAGAACGGTTTAGAAGAAGGCGAACGCGTCGTGGCGAGCGCGAATTTTTTGATCGATGCCGAATCAAAAATTCAGGGTGCGCTCAAAGATTT
>DATBDI010000051.1:0-3520 GCA_036270025.1 Candidatus Udaeobacter sp.
GTGCGCGATTACCTGGAGACGCTCGACTGGGATAAAACTCCGCCCGCGCCACGGCTCCCGAAGGATGTGATTGAAAAAAGCTCCGCGAAGTACCTCGAAGCATTTCGCCGGCTGACGGGAAGTGAGCTCGCGGCCGCGTGAGCCAATTCCGTACATAGCTGTGTCATGTTGAGCGGAGCGAAACATCTCTGTTTTATGGGGTGATGACCGCTCTATGAATATCAGAGATTCTTCGCTTCGCTCAGAATGACAGTTATGAAACGCCTTAGACTAATTCACCGGCACTCCAATCATGTGGGGGACTCCAAGAAATGCCTGTGAACCGGCCCGACATCTTGTTTATCATGACCGACCAGCAGCGGTTCGACACGATCGCTGCGCTCGGCAATTCGCATATTTACACGCCAAACATGGATCGGCTGGTGCGACGGGGAATCAGTTTTTCAAACGCTTACGCCACGTGCCCGGTATGCGTCGCTGCCCGATACACAATTCGGACAGGCTGCGAACCGGCAACGACGCGCGTGTTCAGCAACGCGAAAGCGGCACCCGCCGCCGGGCAGGCGAAGGAAATGGAAGCACGCTGCGGCGCATATTTGGGGCGAACGATGGCAGGCCTCGGCTACCGCACCTTCGCGATTGGAAAATTTCACACGCAGCCGTGGAACGAAGATGTCGGCTACGAAACCGTGTGGCGGAATGAAGAAAATTACCGTCCGCTCACACGCGAAGGCGATGACTACGCCGCATGGCTGGCGCGCGACCACCCGGAATTCAATTTTTTGGAGCAACCGCTCGGTGAACGGACCGAGATGTATTATTTGCCTCAACGCAGTCCGCTGCCCGCGGAATTAGGCGCCGAGTGGTGGGCAGCCGCTCGTGCGCTTGAGGAGATTGCCAAAACAGATGACTCTCGACCGTTTTTCGGGTTCGTCTCGTTTGTGGGGCCGCATCCGCCGCTGGCTCCTCCAATTCCGTTCAACCGAATGTATAATCCGGATCGAATACCGGAGCCGCTCCTCGGCGACATCGACGAAGATCAGCTCGACGAAGAAATTCCCTTCATGCGTTATGCGATCTGGGCAGACGCCATCAACCCTCCGCTAGCGAAAAGCGTGAAGGCCCGTTATTACGGCGAGATTACGTACCTCGATCATTGCCTCGGCAAAATACTCGATGCAGTCGAAGCACGGCCAAATTCCGAGAATGTTCTAATCTGCTTTTTTTCTGACCATGGCGATCTACTGGGCGATCATCACGGGTGGCAGAAACAAAACTTTTTTGAGGCAGCGTGCCGCTTCCCGTTGCTGCTGAGCTGTCCTGCAATGCTCCCTCCGAACACTGTGCGAAATGAGTTGATCAGCCTGGCGGACCTTTTCGGGATCGCAACTGGCGCTGCGGACGCATGCGAATTGCGAGAAGGAATCGACGTTTTAAAGATACTGCGAGGTGAATGCGCGCCACGCGAACATCTCGTCGGCATGGTCGAAGTTCCCGGTTCGCACGATTTCAAGGTCATGGTCGTAAACGGTGAATGGAAATACATCTTCATGGCCAATGGCGGTCGCGAACAGCTGTTCAATCTCAAGCGCGATCCCAATGAGCTGTCGAATTGCGTCAATACGTCTTCAGCAATCAGAGACACCCTTTACCCTCTGGCCGTAAAAGCATGCGGGGTGCCCGGCGCAGCTGACGCCCTGGACGACGATAAACTCCGCGTATTTCCTTTCCGCGAACGTGCACGAACTCGGATTTATCAATTCGACCGGTCCCGCGGCGTCGTGGGATTTCCGGACAAGCCGCATGACGCGTTGAAAGATTTCGACCCCGCAACTCTGAAACGAGTGAAGTGAATGGAAAACAGTTCTGAAAGGGAAGGTCTCGGTCTCGGCTTAAAGCCGGGCGACCAGCATTATCGCGCGTATGTCGGACCGCCTGAGGATTACGATTTGATCGCGGCGATGACTTTCAATCTTCTCACGACTCTGGGTCTGCGGCAGCATCACACACTGCTCGACATCGGGTGCGGTTCGCTTCGGATTGGACGGCTCTTAATTCCGTACCTGAACCGGGGAAAATACTTCGGCGTCGAGCCTGCCGAATGGCTGGTGGCGGAAGGGATCGAGCACGAACTCGGCAAAGCAGTGGTTCAAGCCAAGCGGCCAACGTTTTTGTTTACCGATTCCCCGAGCGCTATTGTCGAAGCGAACAGGTCATTCGATTTCGCCGTAGCTCAATCGATCTTCAGCCATTGCGGACTCGATTTGATCAACGGGTGGTTGTCGGCGATTTCGCGTTCGCTGGCGCAAGACGGAGCGCTAGTTGCAACCTTTTTACCTGCCGAAAAAGACTGTAGCGAAACCGGCTGGGTTTATCCTCAATGTGTCAATTACCGTCCATCGACGCTGGAACGCGCAGCCGCAGACCTGAACTTGCGATTCGAGATTCTCGATTGGAAACATCCGCGGCAGACATGGGCCCTTTTCGCTGCGCCCAACTTCGATTCGAGTTGGTTCGAAAACACTCCTCTTACTTGGAATGCAGCACTCGAAAGAGCGCTGAGAGAAAAATCGCGGAAGGCACAAGCGTGACGATTTGTGTGTACTACGTCGGTAAGTTGATTCCGCCTCTCCCTTCTCAAGGGAGAGGGCAGGGTGAGGGTTCTCGGTTTTGACTGCGGTAGTGTTCACAACCCCTCACCTCAATCCTCTCCCCTTGCGGCAAGGGGAGAGGCGAGAAAATGATCACGCCGGTCCTGATTTTGGCTGCATCAGCGTATGAGTAATCAGAACATTTTTGCGACGCCGCTGAAGGTGGAAGATGTGGCTGACTGTTACTTCTACCACACGATGGAGCTCCCCGGCCACGGAGTCATCGAGGGGCGTGATTGGGATTTGCGCGCCGGAGTGGATGAGTACCTCGGTCACGTCGATTTCGCCGGGCAACGCATTTTGGAAATTGGTCCCGCAAGCGGGTTTCTCACGTTTGAAATGGAGAAACGCGGCGCCGACGTTGTTTCAGTCGAGGTAACAGCGGAACACGGCTGGGACTTCGTGCCCTACCCTGCTGAGAAATTGCAGGAAGTGTTCGGGCCACGTCGAATCGTAATGCAACAGTTGAAGAACTCGTACTGGTTCAGTCACGCCGCTCACGGATCCAAGGCGAAGGTCTATTACGGCGACGTTTATGATCTGCCTGATGCGCTGGGACACTTCGACATCGCCGTGATGGGTGCGGTGCTGCTGCACTGCCGCGATCCTCTCCGAATCGTTGAGCAATGCGCAAGAATGGCAACGCTGCTCATTATCACCGACATGTTTTATCCAGAGTTAGAAGGCGCGCCGGTCTGCCGTCTGGCTCCGAGTCCACAGAATTTTCTCTGGCACACGTGGTGGCATTTCAGCACGCACTACTTCACGCAATTTCTAGCGGTGTTGGGATTTAGCTCCTGTGAAGTGTCGCGACACCAACAGTCGCATCGCGGAAAACCGTACACGCTTTTTACTGTGGTTGGTCAGCG
>DATBDI010000052.1:0-3133 GCA_036270025.1 Candidatus Udaeobacter sp.
TGATCAAGTTGAAGCGTTGCATGTGCGCGCCGGCATGTCGGGCGTGTTGCAACAATTGCCCGTGCAAATCGGGCAGCGATTGAAGGTGGGAGATAACCTCGCGCGCGTTGCGGACCCGACAAAACTGAAAGCCCAGGTCAAGATTGCCGAGACCCAGGCCAAGGACATTCAGATCGGCCAGAAGGCGATTATCGACACCCGCAACGGTGTCGCCAACGGTCATGTCACACGCGTGGATCCCGCAGTGGAGCAGGGGACGGTAAATGTCGAAGTTGCTTTTGATGAAAAATTGCCGAAAGGCGCCCGGCCCGACCTTAGCGTCGATGGCACAATCGAGCTGGAACACCTCGACGACGTCGTTTACGTCGGCCGGCCTGCGTTCGGCCAGGAAAACAACACAGTCGGCATGTTCAAGCTCGTCAACGGCACGTCCGAGGCCGCACGCAGCCCGGTAAAACTTGGCAAGAGCTCCGTGAACACCATTCAGATCTTAGATGGTCTCCAACCGGGGGATCAGGTCATCCTTTCTGATACCAGCGCGTGGGACGCTCACGACAGGATCAGGCTGAACTAAGTCCGGATTTTCTGAATCTGATTTCTGATTTGAAACCATCAAAGCAATAACAACATGAAACCAACTGAACTAACTGCAGAGGAATCGACCAACGAATTTGACGGAAACGGCTTGGCTCCATTGATCCGGCTCGCCGCTGTAACCAAAGTGTTTCTCACCGACGAGGTAGAAACGCACGCACTCTCTGGGATTCATCTCGACATTCGCGAGGGTGAATACATTTCGATCGCCGGACCGTCCGGTTGCGGCAAGACGACGCTGCTCTCGATTCTCGGGCTGCTCGATACTCCTTCGGATGGCAGTTACGCATTAAAAGGCCACGAAGTCGCAAGTCTTACGTTTGCGGAGCGCGCGCGTGTTCGGAATCGCGAGATCGGTTTCATTTTTCAAAGCTTCAACTTGATCGGCGACCTCAGCGTTTTCGAAAACGTCGAATTGCCACTGACCTATCGCGGGACGGGCGCCAGTGATCGGAAAGCGCTTGTAACCGAAGCCTTGGAGCGCGTGGGCATGGCGCATCGGGCAAAACATTTGCCGAGCCAGCTCTCCGGCGGCCAGCAACAACGAGTGGCTGTCGCGCGCGCTCTGGCCGGGAGGCCGGCGATTCTCCTCGCAGATGAACCGACCGGCAATCTCGATTCGCGTAACGGCGAAGCGGTCATGAATCTGCTCCGGGAACTGCATCAGGGCGGCGCTACGATCTGCATGGTCACGCATGACGAGCGTTTCGCGCAGCACGCAGACCGGACAGTGCATTTATTCGACGGCCGCGTTGTTGAAGATCGAATTGCCGCATAGGAACGCCAAAAATGGTTCAGGACCTTAAATTTGCTGTTCGACAGTTATTTAAGGCACCAGGTTTCACGATTGCGGCGGTCACGGTGCTGGCACTTGGCATTGGCGCGAACACGGCCGTGTTCAGCCTGGTGAACACTCTTTTCTTTGCCCCACCTGCTTACGCCAAGCCGCACGAAGTGGTGCAGCTCTTTTCTCAGGACAAGAAGAATCCGACAAAATTTCGCGGTTTTTCTTTTCCGACTTATCTCGACGTCTGTAAGCAGAACACGGTTTTCACCGACGCAATGAGTTTCAATCTCTCGTTGATCGGTATCGGCCAGAAAGGCGATACGCGACGCGCGTTCGCCGCAATTGTCAGCTCGAACTATTTCTCCGTGCTCGGAGTCCCGCTGGCGCGAGGCCGCGCATTTCTGCCAGAAGAGGAAACTCCCGGCCGCAACGCCCCGGTCGCGATCGTTAGTTACAGTTACTGGCAGAAGCACGACCTCGATCCAAGCGTGCTCGGTTCGCAAGTCTTGATCAACGGCCGGCCGTTCACAATCGTCGGAATCACACCGAAGGGTTTCGCCGGCACATTGCAGATTTTGTCACCGGAAGTTTGGTTGCCGATGAGCGTTTACGATCAGGTCGCGAACGATTTTGGGTCGAAGAACAAGACCACGATTGACGATCGCAACGGCACGCAGTTGCGCATCATCGGGCGGCTGAAACCGGGGATGACTGCGGCCGCGGCCAAGCCTGCGCTCGAAGGGCTGGCGGCCAATTTGGAAAAAGCATATCCAGTCGAGCAGAAAAACCAGACGTTCATAACCGCACCGCTATCGCGTATTGCGGTAAGCACAAATCCGACGGCCGCCAGCGGGGTGAAATCGATCGCGCCGCTATTGCTCGGGATGGCGGTGGTGGTCCTCCTCGTGGCCTGCCTCAATCTCGCAAACATGTTGCTCGCGCGCGGCACCGCGCGCCGGAAGGAAATCGCGATCCGCCTCGCGCTTGGCGGTACCCGTTGGCGGATCGTGCGCCAGCTTCTCAGCGAAGGTTTTGTGCTGGCGCTGCTCGGCGGCGTGGGTGGACTCATTCTTGGATTGTGGTCGTCGGATCTGCTGATTGGCTCGATGCGCAAGTTCATGCCTTTCGAGATTGTGTGGTCGACCGGAGCGAACCCCGCAATTTTGGCCGCAACGTTTGGATTTTGCCTGCTCGGCACGCTGATGTTTGCGCTTGGGCCGGCCTTAAAGATCTCTCGCAGCGCGGTGATGACCGATCTGAAGGAACATGCCGGGGAAGATGTGATGCGACGTCGATGGAAATTCTTACCGCGCAACCCGCTCGTCGTCGTGCAAATCGCGTTCTCGCTCGCCCTGCTGACCGCAGCCGCTTTGTTCGTGCGCGGCGCGGGCAAAGCAGCGTCGGTCGATAGCGGGCTAAGACCGGGCGCAAGCTACCTTCTCGAAGTTGACGCGAGCTTGGCCGGGTACGAACCGAAACGCGCGCAGGAACTTTATCAGAACTTGAACGCGCGGTTGGCAGCGCTGCCGGGCGTAGAGCAGGTGACCATTTCGGCAACCGTTCCGTTCGGGATAACTTCGTCCGACAAGAATGTTCAACGCGCCGGCATAAATCCGGGTGCAGAGGCCAAGCCGTCGACCGCCGCTGAAGGCCTTGCTTTCAAGGCAGCCTGGAACAGCGTGGGCGCGAATTATTTTTCAACCGTTGGATTGCCGGTGCTGCGGGGTCGCGCGTTTACCGAGGCGGAAGCAA
>DATBDI010000053.1:0-1539 GCA_036270025.1 Candidatus Udaeobacter sp.
CGTTCTTGCCGGGCCCGCGAGCGGTAAACCTTTAATATTCCTCCACGGTTTTCCCGAATTCTGGTTCGCCTGGCGCCTCCAAATTGATCACTTCGTCTCTGCCGGTTATCGCGTAATCATACCAGATCAACGAGGTTACAATCTAAGTGATAAACCTGCAGGCCTCGCTAGCTATTCCATTGACCTGCTCGCTAGAGATGTCGTCGGCGTTTTGGATACTGTGGCGGATTCAAAAGCGTTCGTCGTCGGGCATGACTGGGGAGCTGCTGTTGCCTGGTACTTGGCTGCCCGATATTCGGAAAGGGTTAGCCGCACCGCGATGTTGAGCGTCCCCCACCCTCGCATTTTCATAAAGAACCTCATCACTAACCCGGCGCAGCTGCGGAGGAGCTGGTATCTATTGTTTTTTCAGTTCCCCTGGCTACCCGAATGGATCCTGCGAAGGCGAGACTGGGCGCTGCTGGTTCGGGTGCTGCGGAATACTTCTCCTCCTGGGGTCTTTTCTGATTCTGATCTCGAGCAGTATAAGAAGTCGTGGGCCAGAAAGGGCGCGCTGACAGCCATGCTTAACTGGTATCGAGCGGCACTATTGCGTCCGTCGAAGTTCGCGTTGGATTCCAAAGCTTCGCGAGTGAAAGTGCCGGCGCTCCTGATTTGGGGAAAAAACGACCAGTTCGCGGGTGAAGCAATGGCCAGGGAAAGTCTTCAGTTCTGTGATGATGGACACCTTGAAATGTTTGAGACTGCAACCCATTGGGTCCAACGCGAAGAGCCCGCGCGGGTTAATACCCTGCTATCGCAATTCTTTGCCTAAACCTAAGCATGTGCTGCAGCCATCCGGCGATACGCGTTTCAGTTTGATGAATCGCTGGTTTTACAACATGATTCGCTTCGGCCGATCGGCACAAATTCAAGAAGGAAACGAAAATGTGGTTTGAGCTCATTCTTGCCGCCGCGTTAATGCTCTTGTACGTGGCCTTCTGGGCCTGGCATTCTCAAGGAGCGGGCAAGCTCACTCAAGCGGAGATCGATCAATACCTGGCGATGATCGAAAAGCTACCGCTGCCTGAGAAGGGCGTTCAGGCGTTCACGACTCGTCTCCGCCCGTGGGCTGAGGCGGACGATGGCAAGCCGGTCTACATGTTCAACCTCATCCACTTCTTTCCCCGTGTGCAGCCATTTCCCGGCGCGCCGGAGTTCAAGGGAACACCCGAACAGGCCAACGCACGTTATGAAAAGAGCCTCATATGGCTTTGGTTAAGTCACGCGTCCTATCCGACGTTCATCGGAGCTCCCCAAGCCAACAACGTGATCAACATCCAGCCGGAGAGAACCTGGGGTAATATGATGGTCGTGCGCTATCCCAGCCGGCGCACGTTCTTGAAACTGATTTCCCACCCCAGCTATGCGCGGGTCGCCGCTTACAAGTTCATAGCCGTGGAGCTTGACTTGGTGCCGGTTTCGAGCGGCACAGTCGTCCCCGACCTTCGCTGGTTGGTGGGCGGCGGATTTGCAATCGCTTTCCTGCTACTCGCGTGG
>DATBDI010000054.1:0-6755 GCA_036270025.1 Candidatus Udaeobacter sp.
GGCAAAACCATCCGCGATATCCGCTTCCGCGTCGGCTGATTGATCCAAGATTTAACGGCGAAAGCACAGCAATGAATGCACAGCAATGAACCTGACCTAAAAGAATGATCTTTTGCTCGTTACCACGCGCTGAGAGTGCCAATTGCGCGGCTCGCGATTTGAAAAAGTTCTCATTCCGGCACCACACGGCCGTCATTCATCTCCGTGCGGCCAATAGTTGCGGGGTAAGTGGTTAGTCCTACCTCGCAATGTCGTGGAAAATTACGCGAGGCAGTACGATGTACTTAAACTTCGATGGTCCGATCGGGATTTAATGTGCCGAAACAGCCAGCTCTGGATCTGCACGTTCGGCGACGCTTCTTTCTCTCAAGCTCATTACTTCCGGTCCGAAAGCGGCTACATTCAGGACGATCATTATAAGCGAAAACAAGTAGAGGCCCATCGTGAACGCGATCCCGATATGCATAATCAAGATTGCCAAGAACCACATACGTCGGGTTCTCTTCATCCAGATAAATACAGGAAAGCCGATTTCCAAGACACAGATACCTATTCCAAGCAATGGTAGAAGCGGTGCGAAGATAGCGAGGACGTGAAGGGGAATAATATTGTACGGCGGCGACGTCAATGAGCGCCAGATGCTCGTGCCATTCCACCATCCCAGCCCGATCGACTTCGCCAGGCCGCTGAAGAAATAAATCAAGCAGAGGTGGAGTTGCAAAACGCGCTGGAACAACCCAAGTAGATGTTGATTTTTGTACAGCCGTTTGCCCCTTCGGTAATCGAGCGCATACCGATCGGGTAAAGGAGCAAGCATCAAATAAAAGAGGCCTATTATCGTGAAGTTATCCATGCCATAGGTCATCAAATTGCCGCTTTTGATTGCGCAAAGATAAAGAAACCAGGCGGTGACGGCGGCACTGCGGGAGAAAAAGCCAATGAGCAAAAAGCATCCGGCGCAAAGCAAAAGTAACCAGATTGTCGTTAAGGCGGTGTCCTCGCTCACCCCCGCTTCGCCGCCAATCTGCACGAGCCAGCCAAGTCGCGGGACCAGCGGGCTCTGCGCCGAGAGAACCGCTTCCGATAAGTCGCGGCTGATGACACCCTTGCCGTTGCTCTGAAAAAGCTCGAGCCAGTCTCGCCGCAGCGAAACGCAATACAGTATTACCTCAACCGCCAGCCCAACCCGTAGTAACGTGAGCCATGTGTCCGAGACAGCTGGAAGTAAGAACTCGTTCAGTCGCTGTAGTCGCCTTACCATTTTGATCAGCGCGGTCTCGTCTCTTGTGCGGCAAAAGTGAAATCATAAGCATACATGAAATGATAAGATTCGGTTTCGCCGCGCCGGAACTCTGCGAGGCTCGGAATGCGAACGAAGCCGAAAACGGCGCGTATCTTGCAGGCGGTAGGATGTTCCTGCCAACTTGCGTAAGCCAGCATCTTTAATATCAGCTCGCGCAACGGATCGTAGCGAACGGCGCCAATTTGTTCTAACAAGCTGCTCACGCGCAGACCGGCCGCTTCGTCATTCACATGCGGAAGCTCGTATTCAACGTGGCCATCATCGTACGTGATTTGAAAAACAAGCTTGTAGGAATTGGGAACTGCTGGTGCGAAAAAACCATAACCTGATTCGATCCCTGCCGCGTGCTCGTAAGCTGTAAGCACCCGGCTCAGTCGACTTGAAAGAGCCGCGCCACTCCCAAGGCCTGCAGCCTTTGCGGACTCCGCTTGCTCCGCGCACTTCTGCATCCATTCCGGTAGCGAAGTATGACCACCTGCTACAAGGAACAGGATTTCACGACTTGAGACCCAAGCTACCGATAAGAGATGGATCAACAGAAACGCCCCCCACGTACATAGCCTCAGCCGCGCTTCCTCCACAAAGTCTTACGCGATATTAAGGTTTGTTGTACTTCTGTAAGATCGGCTTGAGCTGTTCCATGAGGGCTTTGGCGTTCTTGTCCTCTGATTTGCCAGTCGGGGCAACCACCCTCGTGCCAGGACCGACAACGAAAACCACCGCCGAATCAGTTCGACCGGCAGCTTTGGCATTCGCCAGCTGAGAAGCCGTCTCCTTATCCAGCTTTAGTTCCCCGACAGCTTTCGTTAATTTGCCGTTCTTGTACGTCTCACTCCGGTACAATTTCATGTCGTATTTGCTCAAAACATCATTGAGCGCCTTTTCGTCACCTTTTGACAATTTCGTTCCGGGATGGATTACAATACCGTTGTCTTGCATTGTGACCCCGCCATCTTTTCCTTGCGCAAATCCGGGAGTAGCCAGCACTGCCGCCATCCCGATTCCCAACACAAGCAATTGAATTGTGTTACATAGAATTTTCATACGCCAGTGTTATCGCCTAGCGAGGCTTTGATATTCAAGTACAAACTTGACCCTGCTGACTACAAAAAGCCGCTTTCCGAGATCAATATTGCGCACAAGATCCATCGCTGCTCTTCTGCCGAGCTTAGTGGCGTCTTTGCTTCTGGCGCAGCAGCCGCCGAAAATTCCGGCCAGGGTTTTTTTTAGTAACCCGCAACGGTCGGCCTACGCCATCTCACCCAATGGCAAGATGCTTTCCTTTCTTAGGCCATGGAAATCGCACCTGAACATCTTCGTTCAAGAGATCCCCAGTAAGAACCTGTTTCGCCTCACGGCTGAACAAACTGACGACGTAGAGACATTGCACGAACAAGATGCTCAATTTGGCCGAGCGCGCCGCCTGACGGCTGAACAA
Organism: Candidatus Udaeobacter sp.; assembly: GCA_036270025.1. Lineage (GTDB taxonomy): Bacteria > Verrucomicrobiota > Verrucomicrobiia > Chthoniobacterales > UBA10450 > Udaeobacter. The sequence goes on from DATBDI010000054.1 coordinate 2,742, forward strand.
ATGCGCGATGTTCCGGACTATTTCTGGAAAGGCAATCGCTATATTATTTTTCGACAGGACGATCACGGCGACGAAAATTATCACCTTTATCGCGTAGATTTAAAAAACTCCAATCGCAGGTCTGGACCCGAAGATCTGACACCATTCCCAAATGTTTGTGCTGAACTCATCGATCCACTCCAGGGTATTTCCGCCACGGACATTCTTATCAAGCTCAATCAGCGCGACAGCAAAATCTTCGACGCCTGCCGGCTAAATGTCGTCAATGGCAAGATCGACATCGTCGTCGAAAATCATTATGGCGTGCAAGACTGGGTCACCAATCACGCCGGCAGCATTCGTGCTGGCATCGCACAGAATGGTACAGAAACGAGTCTGCTCACACGCGCCGACGACAAGAGTGACTTCAGGACGGTGCTTACGACGGACTTCCGGCACAGAGTCTTTCCGCTCGCTTACACGTTCGACGACAAAGCCCTCTACGCCACTTCAAATATTGGCCGGGACAAAGCTGCGCTGGTAACGATCGATCCGGAGACGGGCCGTGAGCTCAACGTCATTTACGAACACCAAGAGGTAGATGTTTTCACGGCTGACTTTTCGAAAAAGCAGCAAACGCTCACTTACGTCGTTTTTTCGACATCGCAGATGGAACGACATTTTTTCGATACCAAAACGGAGAATCTCTTCAAGACTTTGGATCGAGAATTTCCTGGCCATCTCATCTGGCTGACAGCTCACGACGAACTCGAGCGGAAGTTTATTGTTGAAGTAGCGAGCGATCGCACACCTGGCACGCGCTACCTTTTCGATCGTCGTACTGGCACGTTCACAAAGCTGACCGAGATGGCGCCCCTGTTGAGCGAAAAAGACGCCGCGCCTATGAAGCCGATTAATTATGCCAGCGCCGATGGTTGGACGATACACGGCTACTTAACACTGCCGCCGGGGCGCGGAACCACTCGCTTGCCTGCAGTTATCTATCCGCATGGCGGGCCCTGGCAGCGTGACAATTGGGGCTACGATCCTGAGGTGCAGTTTCTGGCGAACCGCGGATACGCCGTGTTGCAAATGAATTTTCGCGGCTCGGTCGGCTACGGCCGAGAGTTTTGGGAGGCTGGATTCAAAGAATGGGGCGGCAAAATGCAGGACGATGTAACGGCGGGCGTTAAATGGCTCATCGACCGTGGGACAGCCGACCCGAAGCGTATTGCGATTTATGGAGAGAGTTACGGCGGCTATGCCGCGCTCGCCGGGGTAACGTTCACGCCAAAGCTTTATGCGGCTGCGATCGACCGCGCTGGCATTTCGAATCTGGTAGACTTCCTCACGCAACTTCCGGGCTATTGGGATTCACTGCTGCCAGAGCTTTACGCCAAAGTGGGGAATCCAAAAGAGAATGAACAGATGCTAGCCGGTCGCTCACCTTTCCTGCATGCCGATCAAATCAAAGCACCGCTTTTCATCTCACATGGTCGCAAAGATGTGCGCGTGAATATCAGTCAATCGGAACAAATGATCGCCGCGCTGAAAGAACACGGCTTAAATCCGGAATACCTCTGGTTTGATGATGAGGGGCATATCTTTAAAACCGAAGCTGCGCGGGTCCGCTTCCACAAAAAGCTGGCCGACTTTCTCGGCAAACATCTCCATTGAACCACAGGGCTGAGTTGCTGCGACGACTGTTCCCCGGATCACTTTCGCGCGTCCGCAGTCCGGTTGCGCCTCGGCAAGTTCGAACTCAGTGCGCCTTCACAGCGGGAGTGAATGAAGCGACGATTTTCTCAAAGCGCGGATCACCGCGGAGCGGATCCCACATTGGGTGGAGCTTCAGATAGCCGTAGCTTACACGGCCTGGCAATCGCGCTGCGGTGTCGAGTTCGGCAAGGGCGAGGTCATTCTCGCCCAGCCAGGCATGAGTAAGCGCGGAGTGTTCGATTATGATCGAGCCATTAATCGAGTCCTTTGTAACAGGCAGAAGCTCCGCAGCACGGCGCGCTTCGCGAACGGCCTGTTCACGATCGCCGAGACCGGCGTCGATAAGACCGAGCATGGAGAACCCTTCGGCGTAGCTCGGTTGCTGACGCAAAATAATCTCCAGTTCAGCACGAGCACGGGTGAATGCTTCCCTTGCGGCAACCAAGTCTCCGCGCAGTCTTGCGACTAATCCTTCGAAAAAAGCATGAGAATAGGGGAAGCTATTCTCGTAACTATCTCCGGCGCCCAGACCCGTCAATGCCAGCTGTGCTTTTTCCGAATTGCGTTCGCACAGTGCAAGGTCGAGAAGTTGAGCCGCAAAATCGCTTGCAGCCGTTGGATCCTGCAGCAAAACGGTCGCGAACACGGCCTCAATCGGCTTGGGATCAGCGCGCCACCACAACTCGATCTCAGCCCGACGGAGGCGGGTTCCAGCGTTATTTGGAGCGATAGTTAAGGCGCGATCGAGCACTGCGGCCGCATCGGTGAAACGACGCAGATACTGATAGGTCATGGCGACTTGCTGAAGAAGTGAGAGATTACGAGGATCCAGCTCGAGAGCGCGCTGAAAGAGATGCGTGGATGCATCCCATCGCCCTTGTCTCCGCTCCATGTATGCCAAAAGTTCGAAAACAATCCGTTCGTTCGGGAGTGCTTGGGCTGCAATAGCTAACTCCTGCTCCGCGCCGGCATAGTTGCGATAGCCCCAATATAGGTGTTGCGCTACTGCAAGGTGCCACTCGCCAGCGTCCGGGCGGAGCCGCCGCGCACTGTCCAGAGCCGACTGTGCCTGAGCCAGCCGCGCCGGGCTCTGATCGATTCCCCAAAAATAGATTTCATCATGGATCCGCGCCAGAAGACAATATGCAGCAAAAAAGTCGGGATCCCGTCTGACTGCTTCCTGCAACAGCCGCGCCGCTTCCGGTAAGTGCTCGTTGACCTTGGCATCGAAGTTAAGCGCATCATCAAGCCCTTGGGCCTGACGGTAAAGCTCATACGCCACGAGATCGCCGGTGGGTTGTTGTTCGATTGATGTTTTTTCCTGCGGCGAAAGCTTGGCTTTGAGTTTAGAGACGATTTGTTGGGCAAGATCACTTTCAAGCGCAAACACATCCGTGACATTCCGATCGTAATGATCCGCCCAAATATTGGTGTCCGTCCTCGCGTCAATCAGCTGGGCGCTCACGCGCACACGGTCCCCCGTCCGTTGCACACTCCCTTCGAGTACGTGCACGACGCCAAGTTCATCCGCGATCTCGCGAACATTCCGTGTTGTAACGTTCCTGTACTGCATCACACTTGTGCGGCTAATTACTTTTAGGTCGGCGACTTTGGCGAGGTGCATGAGAATTTCATCCTGAACACCATCGGTGAAGTAAGCGTTCTGTTTTTGATCGCTTAGATTTTCGAACGGTAAGACAGCAATCGATTTTTCAGGAATCGCCGGCGGCTGCGACACTGGTATCGAGTGCCGCTTAGATTCCCCGAAATACACGACAGCGAGCACCAGAGCCGCTGCCGCTGCAATGCCGCCCATGAGCATCAGTTTCTTCTTCGCGGGCTGCGCAGGAGCGATCCCTATTCTCGCCTGCCCCGACGGAAGCTGGAGGGGTTGTGCGACCTCAAGTACTGATTGCGGACGCCGCGAGGGATCTTTTGCGAGGCAAGCCGCGACCACTTTTTCCCACGTTTGTGGAACCGAGGCCGGCTCGATATTGAATTCTTTCCGCCGCTCTGTCATCGAAGGAGCGACTCGCTCGCAAATCTGCCGATCGATATTGCCCGAATAGAACGGCGGCTTGCTTGTAAGCAATTCGTAGACGGTTGCGCCTAACGAATAGATGTCGTCGGAATGCGTGCAGCGCTCGCCGTTTAACTGTTGCGGGCCCATGTAAACGAGCGTGCCGCGTCGCCCTTGTTCTATCGTCAACCGGCTGACCGAATCAGTCAGACTGCGTGCTATACCAAAGTCTGCCACTTTCAAATCGCCGTGTTGATTCACCATCAGGTTGGCCGGCTTCAGGTCACTATGGATGA
>DATBDI010000055.1:0-4400 GCA_036270025.1 Candidatus Udaeobacter sp.
CTGATGCCCGTGTAGCAGTTGCTGAACGAGCTCCAGAGCTCGGCGCCGCGTTGCTTGCAGCCGAGGCACCTGATCACGTCGCTTTCCAGCCAATACATTCGCAGCAGGAAGTCGACGACCTCGCATCAGCATTGACCGAGCGGCGCAACCCGCGGTCCGAGAAATTGGAGAAGCTCGGTCCGCGTGAATTAGTCGAACTGTTCGTCGAGGAAGAAAAGTTTGTTCAAGAGGCTTTGCGCAAGTCAGCGGCTGTTTTGGCGCGTGCCATGGGCATCGTAACCGACTCGCTTCGAACCGGCGGCCGCTTGCTTTATGTAGGCGCCGGAACCAGCGGGCGCCTCGGAGTACTCGATGCGAGCGAAATCCCGCCGACCTTTGGCGCGTCGCCGGATCTGGTGCAGGGAGTGATCGCCGGTGGAATGACGGCGCTCTATCGCAGCGTCGAAGGCGCGGAAGACGAAACAAGTGCCGGCGCGTTGGCGATGGACCAGCGTGGAATACACGGTGGCGACGTTGTGATCGGGATCACAGCGAGCGGACGGACGCCTTTTGTCCTCGGCGCTCTGGGCCGCGCCAAATCATTAGGCGCGAAAACGATTTTGCTTACCTGCAATCCGCATTGTAGCCACCGGCCTGTGGCCGGTCCGAGCGACGGCCCACAGGGCCGTGGCTACACCGATGTTGATCTTGTGATCCCGCTTGCCGTCGGACCAGAGCTACTCACAGGCTCGACGCGGTTGAAGGCCGGGACCGCGACGAAGGTGGCGCTCAACGTTATCAGCACGGGTGCAATGGTGGGGCTTGGCAAAGTACGCGGCAATCTGATGGTCGATCTTCACACGACCAGCACCAAACTACGCGATCGCGCCGTGCGCGTGGTCGCTGAGTTGACCCAATGCGATTACAGTTCCGCACGCGAAAAGCTCGAAGCGAATGGTTGGAATCTCCGTAGAATCATGGGCGGAATCGACAAAAAATAGGAGGCATCATGGTGTTTTGCAGCACGGTGGTCTCCGCATTGTGGAACGCCGGGGCAGATGTGTCTTCGTTCGGTTATCGGCGCCAAAGCGTCATAGAAAAATTTACACTTCTATAAGCGCAACAGAACTCCCTCGCGCGAAGGTAGGTATGATTTAACCGAAAGAAATCTCTATGCTGTGGACAATATTTGTGATCTTGCTGGTGCTCTGGCTGCTTGGCTTCATCGGTCATTTTGGTGGCGCGCTCATTCATTTGTTGCTCGTTATCGCTGTGATCGTGCTCATCATTAACCTTGTGGGCGGCCGCCGACCTTTATAGTAAGAGCAAGCAGCTTGGCGCAGTCGCCGAAAATGACCGCAGCTATGTTGTCGCCTTTAGGTCTTAAACCACCGTCGTTCAATTTGACAAGCGCAACAGTGATGTGGAAGACGAAGCTACATATGATTTAACAGAAAGGAACCCTATGCTCTGGACAATATTCGTTATTCTGCTCGTGCTTTGGCTGCTTGGACTGGTCAGCTCCTATACGCTGGGCGGTTTCATTCACATTCTGCTCGTGATTGCGATCGTGGTGCTGATTCTCCAACTCATCTCAGGCCGGCGCGCTTTGTAGGGTCCCGGGAATGAAGCCAGCCGGCATCGTCGGCATCATCCTAATCATCGCTGGCGTCGTCGGCTTCGCCTTCGGTGGGATACACTGGACGACAGAAAAAAAAGACGCGCAACTTGGTCCGCTCGAGCTTAAACATTCGGAGCGACAGGGCATCCCGTTCCCGCCGGTACTCAGCGGACTTTTGGTCGTAGGGGGGATCGTGCTGGTAATCGTCGGCAGCCGAAAAGGTTAGGGGCAACCAGAAGTCGTATGGCAGCCGCCTCGCTGCGTCCAGGCGCCCACGTGTTGGCCATTGCACGGCGACACAGCGCCGTTAGCCCCCGGCCTTTAGCACGGCAAAAGTTTTGCTGCCCTTGCGATCGAGATAAAGGAGCACGCCGCGCTTTGGATCCGCTTTGTTCAAGGCTTCGCGGAACGTTTGCACGTTCGTCACCGGTTTGCCATCCACTTCCGTGATCACGTCTTCGCGCTCGATTCCCTGGGCCGCTGCAATGGTGTTGTCCTCAACGTCCGTTACAATTACTCCTTGCTGGTTTGGCAGGTGCAGGCGTTCCGCAACCTCCTTCGTCAATTCCTGCACCTGCAATCCAAACTTGCCGGCCTCCTGCCGCTCTGGCTGAACTGGCCTGGCCGGTTCGTTCGATGCTCGCGCGATTTCATCCGGCAATTCACCGGTTTTCACTGGCACTTTTACGACCTGTCCTTTGCGCCAGACAGTGAGCTCGAGCTTTTGGCCGACTCGCTTTTTCAAAACCTCGTGTTGAAGCTGTGAGTCGCTATCGATAGCTGTTCCGTCGACATGCGTGATTACGTCAAACGGCCGCAAATCGCTTTTGGAAGCAGGCGCATCAGCCTCGATCGTGCGCACCACGACGCCTTTGTCAGCGCCTTTGAACAAATCGCGAATCGTGGGGTCGTCCCCGAGCGTTTCGATTCGAATGCCCAGCCAGGGACGCACGATTTTGTGGCCGGCGACCAGCTCCGCACCGATTTCCTTTGCCATGTTAATTGGAATCGCGAAGCCCAGCCCGCGGTTCATGCCGTTGATCAGCGTGTTCATGCCGATCACTCTCCCGTCGATGTCGCAAAGGGGTCCACCGCTGTTACCCGGATTGATTGACGCGTCAGTCTGCAAATAATCCGAGATCGAGTAGCCGCCCGTTTGAAAGAGTTTGCTGCGGCCTTTGCCGCTGACGACTCCGTATGTGAACGTGTAATCGAGCTTGAACGGCGCGCCGATCGCGAAAGCAAACTGCCCAACACGCACTGCATCGCTGTCTCCCAATTGCGCCACTGGCAAATCTTTGGCGTCGATTTTTATCACCGCGATATCGGTTTTTTCATCGGTGCCCACGACCTTCGCTGGAAATGTGCGACCGTCTTTCAATTTCACGTCGATTTTGTCCGCGCCTTCGACCACGTGAAAGTTTGTGAAGATGTAGCCATCCGGCCGTACGATAAAACCGGAGCCTTCGCTTTGGACCGGCCGCGTTCCGCCAGGACTTCGGCGCGGATTATTCTCATCCGGCGGACCTTGAAAAAAGAGATCGTCCAGCGCCGTGTTGTCGCTGGCTTCAGCCTTCTTCGAAATCTCAATGATGACGACGCTTGGAGATATCGTTTCGAAGACCTTTGCGAAGGCGTTGTTCAACTGGTGAACGACGTCCTTGCCCGCTTCAGCCGCGGCGGCAGGTACGGTGGAACTCGGGACGACCTCAGGTTGCGCCGCAAACGAAGTACTGATTGCAACACACAAGGTTAAAATGGACAGACGCATCGGTGGGAATTTGGACAGCAAGGAAGATGCAACGTTCAACTGGCTCCGTCCAATGCCGGCTTATTCAAAAGCGGCCTCGCCGCTCGGGCGCAGCGGGCCTATATTATTTGACAAAATCAGTATAATTAGCGGCCCAACCTTCTCTATGCGAAAGTTCACAAGGCGATTCGTCTTTGGGGCAGGCATTGTGCTCTTGATCTTGCTATGGACGGTTGCCGTCGGGCCCGAACCGCCTTCGCGCATCTCCATCTCACCCGACGAACTTGTTCGGGCTGTGACCATCCAGCGCGAATCGCTCATCGATTTGTATCTGATGGAGCGCGTCGAGCCAAATGGCCGCGATGCGCAGGGGCGAACGCCATTGCTCATCGCAACTTCGCAACAGGACTGGAAAACGGCGCGTCGGCTGGTTGATGCCGGTGGACTCGTTGATGTCGCCGACCAGAACGGTTTTACACCGCTCATGGCAACAGCGATGCATGGCAATGGCGACATGTTCCAACTGCTTTTGGCGCGATCGACCAATCTTCGTCCCGAAATTGCGTGCGCGGACGGGCGGGATCTCCTTGGATTGGCTCTCGACGGCGGAAATGCGCAGATCATTCAAACGGTGATGGAGCGCTTGCCCTCGGTGGCAGAGTGGACAACCAGCGCGAGACGGGGGTTGATCGCGGCGGTGCAAGCCGGGAACAAGAAGCAAATCCGATTGCTGCTGGGCAAACACACAGCGCAGCCAACTCCCGCAGGCAAGAACGTGCCGTTTCTTGCGTACGCGGTTGCCAGCAACAACAGTTCGCTTTTTAGCACTCTGCTGGAGTGCGGCGCAGACCCGAACACTGTTGTGCCGTCGCGTTCTGACAAGGATTTTCTAGCCCTGTTGCCGAACGGGCTACGCAGTTACGTTGAAGACGACCGCAATATTACAATGCTAATGCTTGCGGCTGGTCTCGGTCAGGTCGATTACCTGCGCGCTTTGATCGACGCAGGGGGCAACCGAACCCGCCTCAGTGGCCGCAACAAAATGTCGGC
>DATBDI010000056.1:0-3805 GCA_036270025.1 Candidatus Udaeobacter sp.
TTTCTCCACTATGGCGATCTTTACGACAGCTCGACTCTCAGTCGCATTGTTGCCGAGGTTCAGCCGACGGAACTGTATCATCTCGCCGGACAAAGCCACGTCGGCCTGAGTTTCGAGATTCCAGAAGCAACCTGCGAAGAAACGGGCATGGCCACGCTCCGATTACTCGAAATAGTGCGCTCGCAGCCGCAGCTTTTGCGATTTTATCATGCTTCGAGTTCTGAAATTTTCGGGAATGCGTGTGAGATTCCTCAAACCGAGAGCACGCCGATGCGGCCTACGAGCCCGTATGGGTGCGCCAAAGCTTTCGCGACACAATTGGCGCAAGTGTATCGGGAATCGTACGGGCTCTTTGTTTGCAACGGCATTCTTTACAATCACGAATCGCCGCGGCGCGGAGAGAACTTTGTAACGCGCAAGATTGCGCGCGCGGCTGCGCGGATTGCACGGAATCTGGAGACGGAGCTGGTGCTCGGGAATATTGAGAGCCAAAGAGATTGGGGTCGTGCCCAGGACTATGTCCAGGCGATGTGGCTGATGCTCCAATACCACGCGGCCGATGATTACGTAGTGGCAACCGGCGAAGCACATTCAGTGCGTGATTTCGTCGAAGCGGCTTTCGCTGTCGTTGACCTGCCATGGCAGAAATACGTGAAGCATGATCCGGCGTTTGATCGGCCGGCAGAACCAGCACGGCTGTCCGGTTGCGCAGATAAGATTTGCAAAAAACTTGGCTGGAAGCCCGCAGGAACCTTTCGCGAGCTTGTCCGCGAAATGGTTGAGGCAGAGCTCGCCGCGATCGATTCGCGTGATTAAGCAGCGCCGAACTGAAACGTTGGAGGAAGCCGAAACGCTGTCGCTGTCGTTTCGCGCTCGTCGCGCCGTAGCCACGGCGGAGGCGGGCGAGTTTTGAATCGCGATCGAAAAGACGGCGCGCACACCGGAGTGACGCGCCCTACCAAACAAAACCAAACGCATCCGCATTGGTAGGGCGGCCAGTTCTATGCACGCCGCTTGGGACCGGTACCCTTTGACACCTGAGTTTTCCCGAAGATAATTGGCAAACTCTCCCCCCGGTTTGTGATGCGCCCATTTTGTCTTGAACGTGTAACTCGAAAACGTGCTCCCGTTTATTCATAAGGTTTCTGGTCTGATTCGCCGCGTTCTCTTTCTCGCCCGGCCCTATTGGAGGGATGCCGGACCCAGCGGTTTTCGTTACATTGTTAGCAAGACAAGGCGTTCGTAGTTGCTCTTTTCGATTTTTTAAAAAGCAGAATTTCAGCTTCTTAGCATTTCTATGAATAAGTCCCCCGCATCAGGCGCCGAACAGTGGGACATGGTCATCCGGCCGAAGATCGGGTGGCTCGATCTGCACCTCGCTGACTTGTGGCGCTATCGCGACCTCACGGCGATGTTCGTGTGGCGCGATTTTGTCGCGCAATACAAACAGACGATTCTGGGCCCGCTCTGGCACATCCTCCAGCCGCTTTTCACCACGCTCATCTTCACTGTCGTATTTGGGAAGATGGCTAAGCTTCCCACGGATGGTGTGCCGCCGCTGCTCTTTTATCTGGCGGGTGTCACCTGCTGGTCGTACTTTGCAGATAGCGTTAACCGCACGTCCTTCACCTTTATTGGCAACGCGGCGATCTTCGGCAAAGTTTACTTTCCACGGCTTAGCGTACCTCTGTCGCTTGTCATCTCCAGCATGATAAAGTTCGCGATCCAGTTAACGCTCTTCCTCGCGTTCCTGGTCTTTTACTGGATTCAAGGCGCGGCCGTGCAACCGACCGCAGCGATCGCCCTGACGCCTTTGCTACTCGTGCTCATGGCAGGGCTGAGCCTCGGTGCAGGGATTATTGTTTCGGCGTTGACCACACGTTATCGCGATCTTCAGCAGCTCGTCGTCTTTGGAGTGCAGCTGATGATGTATGCGACGCCGGTCGTCTATCCACTCTCAATGATTGGCGGCGGCAGTTTCCGCTGGCTCATCCTGGCAAACCCAATGACGCCGATCGTCGAGACATTCCGCTACGCCTATTTCGGCAGCGGCAACTTCGACGGGATCTATCTCTGCTACAGCGCCGGCTTCGCTCTGGCGGTTCTGTTTGTCGGCGTTGTTCTCTTCAACCACGTCGAGCGCACCTTCATGGACACAGTGTAGATCGGATGAGCACTGTCATTGAGATTGACGACGTCTGGAAGAAGTACCGCTTGGGGATCATTGGCACAGGCACCCTCCGTCACGATTTCGAACGGTGGTGGCACCGCGTTCGCGGCAAACCCGACCCCCATTCCAAGTTGGATCAGAGATCGGCAATCGGAAATCGGAAATCAGAATTGGCCACCAACGTCGAACATCAGATCTCTGGTGTTTCGGCTTCATTGAGCGACGACGAGATGTGGGCGTTGCGCGGAGTTTCCTTCGAGGCCAAGCAAGGTGAAATCCTCGGCATTATTGGCCGCAATGGCGCGGGCAAAAGCACTCTGCTGAAGATTCTCTCGCGTGTGACCGCGCCGACAAGCGGGGAGGTGCGGGTGAAGGGACGCATCGCCAGTTTGCTGGAGGTGGGCACGGGCTTTCACCCGGAACTGACCGGACGCGAAAACGTTTTTCTCAACGGCGCGATTCTGGGTATGACGAAGGCGGAGATACGGAAAAAGTTTGATGAGATTGTGGATTTCGCCGGAGTTGAACCCTACATGGACACACCAGTGAAGCGCTACAGCAGCGGCATGTATGTGCGTCTGGCGTTTGCGGTGGCGGCGCATCTGGAAACGGAGATTTTGATCTGCGACGAGGTGCTGGCCGTGGGCGACGCTGAGTTTCAAAAGAAGTGCATGGGGAAAATGCAGGACGTCAGCAAGCGCGGACGAACCATTCTGTTTGTCAGCCATAACATGGCGGCGGTCAGCAAGCTTTGCTCGCAGTGCGCTCTTCTGGATGGTGGACGGCTTAAACTAATCGGCCCCACCGATGAGATCATTCCGCATTACCTTAGGGGCGGCAAACAAACCGAAGGTATCCGGACATGGGATGAAACCGTTGAAAACAACAGCGATCCGCGCCTGAAAATCCATGCCTTACGCATTTTGGGACCCGACGGAACCACCACCGGCCATGTGGATATCCGCAAACCGTTCACCGTCGAGGTTGAATATCGGATTTTGGAAACGCTGCCTCAATTCCGAATCGGCTTGCAGGTCATCACGCCCGATGGCACGATTGCCTTCACGAGTTCCGACAGCGCCGATCCAAGTTACGAAACCAAAAAATGCACTCCCGGGCATTACGCAACGAGATGTTTCGTTCCCGGCAACCTCCTGAACGAAGGCTTCTACAGTTTAACGCTTGGTGCTGACATTCCTCTTGAGAAAAGACTTTTTCTTGAAGAAGGTGCAATGGGTTTTTCTGTCGAGCAAACTGGCGGCGTCAGCACCCGTTTTCCAGAGAAATGGCAGGGCGTCATTTGTCCTCAACTCAAATGGCAAACCGAAATGTTCGATAAAAACGAGACCGTTGTGTTAAGAGAGGCATAAAAATTTTACGAACCTCTCTCGGTAGCGGTAGCTCATCTTACCCTCGTTAGCCGGGAGTCCCGTATGCTGAGAAGAATCGTCTCAAACTTTTACCGCCGCCTGCCGGTTGTTCGTGAACTTCAGGCGCTCGTGCATGAGCATCAGAAAATAACGACTTCGCTCTTGCACATTGAAAATTATCTGAAAGCTGGCCAAGCGATTCGCCTGCTCGATTTCGATTTACGTGATCACCCTCGTTATGCAGATCCACTAAGATTGCTCTGTT
>DATBDI010000057.1:0-11418 GCA_036270025.1 Candidatus Udaeobacter sp.
CGCGAAACCAAACGCGTGATCGACGAAGGTCGCGCTTATTTGCAGGAGAAATTTGCGCAAATGAAGATGCCCTTCGTGCCGGGTGTGGCCAATTTCCTGATGGTAAATGTCGGCGACGGTTGTGCGGCCTTCGAGAAGCTGCTGCGACTGAAGATCATCGTGCGGCCGCTGAAAGGTTACGGTTTGCCCGAATGGGTCCGCATTTCTGTTGGAACAATGGAGCAAAACAGAAAGCTGATCGCGGCGCTGATGGAAGTGCTCGCCGGCTAGCACAAGTCACGCGCGCGATTCTCCGTCGGATTTGGCAACCGGAGCGGTTGCCCTACAATTTGCTGCCACACGCCATGACTGCCTCCGACACTATCGCTGCAATCTCGACGCCTCCCGGTGAGGGGGCGATTGCACTGGTTCGGGTTTCGGGCGCGAACGCAATCGGTGTCGCGGACAAGATTTTCCGCGGCAAAGAAAAGCCCTCGCGATTTGCATCGCACGTGCAGCACGTGGGCGAGATTTTCAGTCCGAAAGGTGAATTGATTGACCAAGCGGTGCTCGCAGTCCATCGCGCGCCGGCGAGTTACACGGGTGAAGATTTGGTCGAGATCAGTTGTCACGGTGGCGCGCTTGTGTCCGCGAAGGTCCTGGAAGCCTGCCTGCGCGCCGGCGCACGCGCCGCGCGTCCTGGCGAATTTACAGAGCGCGCGTTTCTAAACAGTAAAATGGATCTTACGCAAGCCGAAGCCGTGATCGATTTGATCCGAGCCCGTACCGATCTGGCACTGCGTTCGGCGACCGAGCAGCTCGAAGGCAGGCTCGGCGATGAAATCAGAAAAATCCGCGACGACTTGATTGCGCTGATGGCACACATCAACGCGTCGATCGATTTTCCCGAAGAAGGAATCGCGCCCGATGAAGGCGAAGCACTCAGCACGCGGCTCGATTCCGTTCACGGAAAGATCGCAGCGTTGCTCGCGACTGCTGATCAGGGACGCGTATTGCGCGAAGGTGTGCGCGTGGTGATTTACGGAGCAACGAATGCGGGCAAATCCAGTTTGCTCAACCGGCTGCTTGGCTACGATCGAGTGATCGTCAGCGACACCCACGGCACGACTCGCGACACCATTGAAGAAACGGTCAACCTCGACGGTCTGCCCGTTCGCCTGCTCGATACTGCCGGGCTGCGGGCTTCCGAAAGCAACGTCGAGAGCGAAGGAATTGCGCGCACCGAGAAATCACTGCAACTCGCTGATCTGCGCTTGCACATTGCGGACCGCAACGCGCCGAAGCCGTCGCACTTCAACTCGCGAAAACCTTCGGAGTCCAATGGCCTGTCCGATGACGTGAATGAAATTGTGGTGCTGAACAAAATCGATTTACCCGAGAACAGTGATTGGACGGATCTCCCGGCGCTGCGCATTTCGTGCGCAACCGGAGAAGGCTTGCCGGAATTGCAAACCGAGATTCTGTCACGGATCAGACAGCAAAATCTCAGACCCGAGAGCGCGGTTGCCATCAACACGCGTCACCGCGACTGCCTGCGTCGTGCGCTTGAATCATGCGATCGCGCGCGGGCGGCTCTGACAGACGGTTTATCGCCGGAGTACGTTGCGGTTGACCTTGACCAGGCATTGCGCGCTCTCGGTGAAGTGATCGGCGTGGTGGATGTGGAGCAGATCCTTGATTCTGTGTTCAGCCAGTTTTGTATCGGCAAATGAAGACACATGCTCAGGGCAACGACACGAACGAAAGGGCCTGGGCAAATTTCTCATTAACACCGGAGTTCACTCCGGTGATCGCAGGGTTGTATGGACGGAAGCCGTTTAAACGGCTTCCCGCATGTGCGTGTTCCAGCACCCGGTTGAAACCGGGTGTTAATGAGAAATGAAGCGTGGCCGTGGAACGTACGAAAGGTTCATCAGGCCGCTTCTGTTTGCGCTCGACGCCGAGGCCGCGCACCATTTCACGATCGCTCTTTTAGAACAGGCGTCGCGTGTTGATCTCGCGCTGCGTGTGCTCAGAACTTTTCGACCTGCGCCGCAACCAAAGACTCTGTTCGGTTTAACGTTTCCAAATCCAATTGGACTCGCAGCAGGTCTGGACAAGAACGGTGTCGCTCTTCCTGCATGGGCAGCACTGGGCTTCGGTTTTATCGAGATTGGAACTGTTACTGCGAAACCGCAGCCGGGCAATCCAAAGCCCCGGATCTTCCGATTACCCGAGCAACGCGCACTAATTAATCGGCTCGGGTTTAACAACGACGGCGCAGACGCGGTCGCGGAACGGTTGCGCGGGCTGCGCGCGCGCAAAAGATGGCCAGCCGTTCCGGTCGGCATCAACATTGGCAAATCGCGGACAACGCCGCTGACAGAGGCTGTAGACGATTATCTGTACTCGTTTCGGCTGCTTCGCGATGCTGCCGATTACATTACCCTGAATGTTAGCTCACCGAATACCCCGGGCCTGCGCGAATTGCAGGAACCGGCCCGGCTTTCGGAATTGCTGCACGCGCTTCGAACCGATCCGGGTGCAGCCGGCAAACCGTTACTCGTCAAAATCTCGCCCGATCTTTCCCCTGCCGAACTGGAAGCGATCATCAGCGTTTGTGAAGAAAACAGTGTGGCAGGAATCATCGCGACGAACACAACACTCGATCATTCGCCGGTTCCGCCGCAGCTCGACGAGCCAGGCGGATTGAGTGGTGCGCCGCTGCGCGAAGGATCGACTGCACTCGTGCGCGAGATTGCTACCAGGTCCGCAATTCCAGTGATCGCTTCCGGTGGAGTCTGCGATGCAGAATCTGCTCGGGAGAAATTTCAGGCGGGCGCGCAACTCATTCAACTTTACACCGGGCTGGTGTATCGCGGTCCGGCGCTTCTGCTGGAAATCATGGACAGGTGATCGTCATCCTGAGCCGCGAAGACGGCGAAGGACCTCACCTATTTTCCAACAACACGCGAGCATACCTCGTGTGACGTAATCAGCCTGTGTGAGGTCCCTCGCTCCGCTCGGGATGACAGGCATTGGGAATCGCTGCGCCAAACTTGCGTCACCCGCAGTCGCAGGCAGGATTGCCTGAGTCACCAATGAAACTTTCCCGCAAGATTTTGAAGTTCGCCCAGCCGTTGACGTACCGGCGTGGCTGGCGCAGGGCGCAGCGGTCTATTTTCCCCATCCCGCTGCGGCCAATGCTGGCGCAGATCGATCAGAACCGCGCCCACGAGATTCAACAGCGATACGCGAATTCCACCGCCGGCTACGCCAAATACGCGAACATCGAGCCATGGCTGCGATTAAATCGAGAGCGTGTGCAAGACTTGAAGCTCCATCGTTTGCCACCCAAACGCGTGCTCGATCTCGGCTGCGGCGGCGGATTCTTTCTGTTCATCCTCAAAAACCTCGGCCATTCCGTGCTGGGACTCGACGTTGAACGCGTCCCTTTATTTGGCGAGCTGCTGGAGTTGTTCGGTGTGCCGCGCGCGGTTCACACGATCACCGCGTTCGAGCCGTTGCCGGATCTCGGCCAGAAATTTGATTGGATCACTGCGTTCTCTACGAATTTTTACCTTTACCATCCCGGAAAAAAGCGCTGGGAACCGCCGGAATGGGATTTTTTTCTGCGGGATTTGCAACATCACCTCGCTCCCGGTGGCAAAATCTTTTTCGGTCTCAATCCGCTCTACCACGGTGATTACTACACGCCGGAGCTGCGCGACCTTTTTGTGAACCGGGGCGCAGATGTCGAGCGCGAGCGAATCTTTTTCGAAAACGGGCTGCGCTTTTGAGCGCGTCTGACGGCCTCAGAAGAGGAGCGTTGTAGCCACGGCGCTGTGTCGCCGTGCCCTGCTATCACCACAGCGGAAGCGCGCCTCGATACAGCGAGGCGGCTACAACGGGAGGTACTAGTCAAACGGAATGGGAATAATTTCACCCTGATAGGGCCACGCCTCAGGCGTTTCAGACAGTTTTGCGCCCACCGGATTCATGTGCACGTACTCCCATTTCTGTGAGTAGCTCTCGTAAGAACGCAGCAGATGATCGAAAAAGCCTTCCTGCCAGTGCGGCTTGTGAATTCCAAGGTGGAGTAATCTCTTGCCCATCACATTGCGCAATGATTGAACCCAGCTGGGCAAGGTAATCCCGTCCAATGGCAAGGCTGCAAACAAATGTACGTGATCGGGCATGATGACATAGCGACCAACGGCGACATCGTGCTGCTGCGCTCTGGAGCAGAAAATACAAAATGCTTCATGGACTTCAGCTCGCGCCAGAAAGCGTTGACGTTTGTATGTGTTGAATGTGACGAAGTAAAACGGTCGCGCAGTGTCGAACAAACGGCCGAGTCTCGGTGGCCGCCGTGGCCAACATTTTTTCGAATCGGGCGGCATAATTGATTGCTGCAGATGATGACTCACCAAATCAATGACATTCGGTTTTCTCTGTAGCCACGGCGCTGTGTCGCCGTGTTTTCCCACGCGCCTCGACACAGCGAGGCGGTTACAACGACAGCGCTACGGCGTCGGCGCCGGTGATTCGCCAGGACGCTCGTGAAAGCGATGATGATGCCACCCACGATGTCGCTGTTCGATTTGCTGTAATTTTTGTCGCTGGTCGTTTGTGAGATTAACAGCGATCTGCCGGTGTGAGTCATTCAGAACTTCATGAACACGCCGTCGAGTCTCTCGCCGAATCTGCCTGAGCTGCACCGCGGTACTGTCGACGATGGGTGAAATTTTCGCCATCTGCTCCGGCGTCAGACTGAGGTCGGCGCGAAGTCGCTCCTTCATTCGCGGGCCGATGCGTTCAGGATGATGCAGCGCGAAGAAGTGATGCCGCGCGTACAATCCTCCAACAAACGCGCCACTGATCCCTCCGGCGACGAACACCAGAATGAATCCCGCGATGAGTTTCCATTGCAACGTGCGGTTCATTGCGCAAACGCGTCCTGGATCGCGGAGTCGGCGATCGCGAATTCGTTCGTAAAAGATTCAGCGATCTCGCGATTTTCACTCGCTTCGCGAATGGCGGCGATGGTCGATATCACGATCACAGCGGCCGATAACAGCGCTACGCGCCGGACAAGGGACAGTACGCCATTCGGCTTTGCTGCCGCCGCGCGCCAGAGGGCAACGACACGCGTGTCGAACCCAAACGGCATTGCAGGCTCGGCAACCTCACCCGCCTTCGCAGCGGCGCGGAATAATCGATCAATGTTGTCTTCTTTCATGGCGTTGCCTGGATTCTCGCTAACAGAGCTTTCATTTTTTGTCGCGCTCGAAATGCCCTCACCTTGATGAGCGCCGCGCTCCAGCCGGTGATCTTGCGTATTTCTTCCACGGAACGTCCCTGTAAGTATAGCAAATCAATGGCTAGTCGCTCGACCGGCTTCAGCGCAGCCAAAAGATGCTCCACCAGTTGGCGCGAGGCGAACTGCTGGTCCGGCGCCAGCTCTTCTGTGGAGGTCGCCAGGTTCTCGACCACGGCCTGTTCCTCAGCGCTCAAATCGGCGTGGCGAAGTTCTGGTCGCACCCGCTCCGACTCGATCTGATTAAGACAGGTGTTGACCGCGATGCGCGACACCCAGTGCTCGAGCGGCACCTTTCCCGAATATTGCGACAGTTTTTGAAATACTTTGATGAAAATCATTTGGCAAAGGTCTTCCTCCGCGGTTCGGCGCGGCCGATTGGCGCGCACGATCTTGGCGACCATCGGATAAAGCTTTCGCACCAACGCGCGAGCTGCTTCATCGTCATGCTGCAGCGCAGCAGTAACCAGCGCGCTTGCATCAGAATCATCCATGTGGTCGAGAGCGCATCCACACCATTACCAGTGACCGGCAAGGGTCGGTTGCGGTTACAAATTTGTAGCCTCGCGCCTGTAAAGCCCGTAGGCGAATGACACAGGCACAGTGCGAGACCAATAAAAAAATTGTAACCGTGGCACCGAGCATCCGGTCATCCTCTCTGAAAGCGCGAAGAGCGCAGAGTAAAAACAACAAAGGGAAAACAGACAATTATGAAACGAAATGTGTTAACACTTGTCGCTGCCGGCGCCATCGCGCTAGGCGGCCTCGTGATCGTACAAGCCGACCCCGGCGCGGGCGGTCACGGACACTGGCGCGGTCACGGGTTCGGCCTGCGCGGAATCACGCAAAAGTTGGACCTGACCTCTGATCAAAAGACAAAGGTTCAGCCGATACTTGATGCCGCCAAGCCGCAGATCACTGCTATTCATCAGGAGGCGATGCAGAAAATGCACACGGTCATGGACAGCACACTGTCGCAAATCCGGCCATTGTTGAACGCCGACCAGCAAAAGAAACTGGATGCCGTCCAAAAAGCGCAGCAGGACATGTTGAACGCCAGAAAAGAACTGCACGACGCGACGGAGGATTAATCTCCATTAATGGGAAGATGAGGGGGGAACGGCGGCGGCCCGGAAACGGATTGCCGCCGATTTCTTTCTGTTTAACCCGCATTGTAGGGCGTTTCTGTGAAACGCCGACCTTAAGGACCAATCACGTTGATAATTGGCAGCGTCTGACACAGACGCCCTACAGTATCCGCAATTCTCAGCCCTGTTTCTTCCTCAACGAAAACAACAGCACGATAACGCCGAGCGCTCCGGCAATCGCGGCGGCAGTAAACCCCACGCACGAAATTTCGCCGCGGAACTGGAACTCTGCTTTTAGTCGTCCTCCAAGGCCGATCAGGAAAAACAGCAAGGCGAGGTAAAGCAGGATCAGACCGATTGCTTTTTGATCATCGGAAGAAATTTTCATTCGCGATGAGCAATCAAATACATCTGCAGCCGAAAATTCAAGTGCGCTCTTTCAAACGAACACGTTAATGTGACCCGTGCGCTGGATTATTGTACCCACGTTCGCGCTGGTGGCTGTTCTCGTCACTGGTGATCTGCTTCAAGCGCAGATCGATCGGATCACCGGAAAGAATTTCGCCACGCGATCGGAAGTCGTGGCGCGACATGGAATGGTTTGCACAAGCGTGCCTGCGGCAACGGAGGTCGGAATCGAGATCTTGAAGCGCGGCGGCAGCGCGGTGGATGCGGCGATCGCGGCGAATGCAACCCTTGGCTTAATGGAGCCGGTCTCAAACGGAATCGGCGGCGACCTGTTCGCGATCGTTTACAGCGCGAAGGAAAACAAGCTTTACGGAATCAACGGCAGCGGCCGTTCGCCTCTGGGCTTGAGCTACGACCAAATGAAAGCCGAGCTCGAGAAATTACAAACGCCACCCTCACCTCAATCCTCTCCCTTGCCAGGGAGAGGCGGACGCGCAGCGCCTGGTGAGGGTCAAGCATTAAAGATTCCGCCGACGGGCATGTTGCCCATCAGCGTTCCCGGTTGCGTCGATGCATGGACGGAGCTGCACAAGAAATTCGGCAAACTGAAACTCAGTGACGACCTCACGCCTGCGATTCATTATGCCGAAGAAGGTTTTCCGGTCACGGAATTGATCGCTTATTACTGGTCGTTCGGGCCGCGGCTCTACAAGGGATTACCCGGCGCCTTTCTCGAAACGTACACGCTCGACGGAAAGGGCCGCACACCTGCGAAGGGCGATATCTTCAAAAACCCGGATCTCGCAAAAACTTTGCGGCTGATCGGGGAAAAAGGTCGCGACGTTTTTTACAAGGGAGAAATCGCCGACAAGGTCGACGCTTTCATGCGGGCGAATGGCGGCTTTCTGCGGAAAACAGATTTCGAGAAGCACGCATCGACTTGGGTCGAGCCGGTGTCGACGAGTTATCGCGGTTACGATGTGTTCGAGTTGCCGCCGAACGGTCAGGGCATCGCCACGCTGCAGATGTTGAATGTCCTCGAGGGATTCGACCTGCCCGCCATGGGACGCAATTCACCCGAAACGCTGCACACGATGATCGAAGCGAAAAAGATCGCGTGGGCTGATCGCGCCAAGTTTTATGTCGATCCAGACTTTGCCAAAATTCCTCTGGGCGGCCTTCTCTCAAAACAATACGCGGCAGAGCGTCGCAAATTGATTGACCCGAAACACGCCGCCAAAACGGTAGAGGCAGGCGTGCCGAACGGAAGCGAAGCCTTTGGCTTCACTCGGCCGAGAGGCCTCAGGCCTGTCGACCCTCCGCAAGCTGGAAGCTTGCTCGCCGAGACGAGCGCGGACGCTAACCTTCCAAAAGGCGACACGATTTACATGTGCACTGCGGACGATGAAGGCAACATGGTTTCGCTGATTCAAAGCAACTATCGCGGAATGGGCAGCGGGATCGTGGTGCCTGGTCTGGGGTTCATGTTTCAGGATCGCGGCGAACTTTTTTCCATGGCTCCGCAGCACGCCAACGTGTACGCACCGGGCAAACGCCCATTTCACACCATTATTCCCGGATTTGTGATGAAAGACGACAAACCGTGGGAAGCATTCGGCGTGATGGGTGGCGGCATGCAACCGCAGGGCCATGTACAGGTGCTCACTAACCAGATCGATTTCGGTTTGAACGTGCAGGAAGCCAGCGACGCCCCGCGCTGGCAGCATGAGGGCGACAACGAACCAACCGGAGAAAAATTGACTGCGTCAGGTGGCTACGTTGAAGCCGAGAGCGGTATTCCGTACGAGACCGTGCGTGAGTTGCGCAAAAGAGGCCATGATGTGCGTTTTGATGTCGGCGGTTACGGCGGCTATCAGGCAATCAAAGTGGAAATGCACGATGGCCAGCGCGTTTATGTCGGCGCCAGCGAATCGCGCAAAGACGGAATGGCCGCGGGATATTAGCTGCGGGAAACGGCGGAACGGCGAATGGGCGAATCGGAGAAAAAACCGATCAGGCATTTTCGAGATCTGGACGTTTATCAAAACGCCCTCGAAACAGGCCTGCGCGTTTACGAGTTAAGCAAGAAATTTCCCCACGACGAGCGATATGCGTTAACTGATCAAGTCCGTCGTTCGTCGCGCTCTGTCTGCGCAAACATTGCGGAGGCGTGGCGCAAGCGGCGCTATACCGCGGCTTTCATTTCCAAGCTAAGCGATTCCGAAGGCGAAGCCGCCGAAACGCAAGTGCATATCGAATTAGCGTTTCGTCACGGCTACATTGATCACGCCGAATTTCAGGCAATCGATGACGCCTACGAACACATCTTGGGGCAGCTCGTGCGCATGGTCGATCAGCCCGAGAAGTGGGTCATAGGTGGGCGGAAGAACACGTGAACGCCCAAGATCGCCCATTTGCCCGTTCGCCGTTTCGCCCATTCGCTCTTGATTATTCTTTCGGCAGTTTCAATTCGGCGAGCTTTTCTTCCGCGTGAGTGACATCCGATTCGCGCGCGATCCCGAGTTTCCGAAGCTGTTGCTGACGGCGCAAATTCGCTTCCGCCGCTTCCAATTCGGCGCGCTCGCGCTTTGCCGTTGCGACTTGCGCTGCCTCAGTTAACTGCGCCAGCGCTGCTGTCGCGTTTGCGAGTTCGTCTGTCGCGGTTTCACCGGAAGCAATGTGCGATTCCAACTCGTCGACTTCTGCTTTGCAAAAGGCGACCCGCGCACTTGCGAGATCGCTTTCACATTGAATCACCTTCAGAAACCGATGCTCCATTTCGACTTTCGAAAGCACGCCAACTTTGCAAAGACGTTCCGCGCCTTCGGCGTCGCCCCTTGCTTCCTTCAATTTTTTTTCACAACGAACGACCGCGACATCCCGTTTTGCGTCCGAGGCGGACGACAGATCATTTGAGAGATTTTGCTTCAGGATTGCGGGCTCAATATCCAAAGCGTCCGGCTCATCCGATTTGTTCTGCCGCGACTGGTCCGCAGCGAGTGCGAGCATGACAGTCGCGAAAAGCGCGACCGGCAAGACAAGCACGCGCGTCATAGCGAGATTTTATCACAAAAGTCTGCGCGAAGGAAAATCTCCGGAATTTTTCTTTCATCCTCCGCTTTCGTTTTATACAAAACCGGCCCGGAGGAGTTTATCTGTCCGGTCTTTCTTAAAATTGCGGTCAGCGCAGTGTTTCTCGCACTGATTACTCGGTCGTCACGGGCCGATCTTTTTCCGGCCTCAGGGCCAATTGTGTCCGGCAAAACAGCGCGCCTGCGTTTCGGCCGCGCGGGTGCGCCGAAAAACGCGCCGCTCGCAGTGAAACGTGCGATTTGGGCGGCAAATCAACTTCGCTCAAAGCCGTATCGATACGGCGGCGGTCACAAATCGTTTGATGACCGCGGCTACGATTGTTCCGGGACCGTGTTTTATGCGCTTGCTGCTGCAGGATTGATTGGTTCGCCGATGAGCTCAACTGAATTTCGCGGCTATGGCGAACGCGGCGCCGGCAAGTGGGTCACCATCTACGCTCGCGAAGGCCACACGTTCGCCGTCATCGCCGGGCTGCGACTGGACACCACCCCGTACGATCATTACACCGGTAAATGGGCGCCGCGCTGGCAAACAATCTATCGACCGCCGAACGGATTTGACGCGAGGCATCCGGTCGGGTTGTAGCGACAATCTAGTGTCCGCTGTCCCAGCGGATTTCTGATAACCGGGTGAGACGCGCTGAGGACAGCGCACACTACAGCCCGATCAATCTTGACTTGGCCACCGGGAAGCCGTCACTCATTGAGAACCAATATGCGGATCATTTGTTCAGTTGTCGTAACTTCAACATTCTTGCGGCTTTTCCTGACGCCGCTTGATGCGATCGCACAGGAAAAATCGCGCGTCACTTCGGAGCAGGTGACTCACGCGATCAGGGAAATCGAAACGATTGCGCAAAAGAAAATTCAGGAAAACACGGTACCCGGCATGGCCATCGCGGTCGTGTTTCAGGACAAGGTTGTTTACGCGAAAGGTTTTGGTGTCCGCGATGTAAACACGAACGCACCCGTTGACGCGGACACAGTGTTTCAACTCGCTTCGCTGTCCAAACCGATCGGCTCGACAGTAGTGGCTGAGTTGGTCGGCGAAGGAAAAATCAGCTGGGATTCAAAGCTCAGCGCACTCGATCCCGCATTTGAAATGTTCGATCCGTGGGTTACCCGCGAAATTACTATTCGCGACATGTACGCGCATCGCAGCGGCTTGCCTGATCACGCGGGCGATCTGCTGGAGGACCTTGGGTTTACCCGCGCCCAAATATTACATCGCCTGCGGTACCAACGTCCGGCCAGCAGTTTTCGTTCCCACTACGCCTACACAAATTTTGGAATGACCGAAGCCGCTGTGGCCGCGGCAAAAGTTTATGGCCAGGAATGGGAAACGCTCTGCCAGGAAAAATTGTACAAGCCGCTTGGCATGAGTTCGACCAGTTCGCGTTACGCCGATTTTGTCGCGCGCCAGAACAAAGCTTTGGGCCACGTGCTGGTGAATGGCAAGTGGACGCAAAAATTCCAACGCGATCCTGACGCGCAATCACCCACAGGCGGTGTGAGTTCTTCTGTAAACGAC
>DATBDI010000058.1:0-2275 GCA_036270025.1 Candidatus Udaeobacter sp.
GAGCTGTCGGCGCGCTCGGCGTCAGTGGGTGAAACAACTCTGCGTTTCAGCAAGTCTTGCTGGCGCCGCGCCTCGTCCTGCAGGAACTGCAGCTGCGCCTGTTGCGCATCCGCGTCATGAATCGCCGTGTCGATTTGCGCAGCCGCGAGATCGCGACGCGCCCGCAACTCCGACGCATCGAGTTGCACGATGATCTGCCCTTCCTTCAGCCGATTACCTTCCCACGCAAGGATCTTCTCCACGCGTCCGCCCATGCGCGGGCCCACATGCGCCTCGTCCACTTCAATCGTGCCGGAAACGGCGTTCTTGCGGTCGTTGCAACCAGCGAGCAACAGAAGTGATATCAGCGCTCCCGCTACCGGAACATAGGTGCACAGCGCACCGACCCTACCGCTTTGCCGATTATGGCTGGCGACTGCCGCCTTCATGCTTTTCTGCCTTTCGCAGTCAGTGCGCCCTCGAGAACGATCTTCAAAATCCCCGCGAACCCGTCGTTCGGCATCATGCCGAGTTCTTCCATCTTCGCGGGATTCATGATCGCCTGAACGATCGCCAGCAGAATTTCGATGATCAGTTTCGCTGGAACGTCCTTGCGCACCATCCCGGCCCGTTGGCCTTCGACGAAAAACTTTCCGAAATACTGCTGAATTAAACCGGCTCGGCGGCGCTCGATACGCTTGAACAGCTGCGGCGCCTTCTGGCGCATATCGCGCGCGAACGGCGGTTTGATCTCGGCCAATTCGCGCTGCGTTCCCGCCAGTAGCTCTTTTAAAGTCGCCGAGAAATCGCGCGATTGTGCGCGTGTCGCCTGCTTAAACATTGCCTCGACATCTGCGAATTTAGCCGCCAGCACAGCCTCGAGCAGATCGGTCTTGCCTGGAAAATATGCGTAAAGCGTCTTCTTGCTGATCCCCAACTCCCCCGCCAGATCGTTCATTGTCACGCTCCGAAATCCATGACTGAAGAAATGCAGCCGCGCCGCCTCCACGATTCGCTGCCGAATGGAAGTGTGACCTGGAGCTCGCGGTTGGAATTTCTTGTGGTGACGCACGTTGAAAACTCATACAGTATATCTGGTTTCCTCAGCAAGAAAAAACCTAGTCAGGCGCCTGCTTGATTTCTCCCGCAGTGCTTCCACCGCAAAAGCTCAATCGACAAACCGACAAACAGCAGCAGCGTGGCAAACAGTGTGTTGCCGTAAAACTGCGCGCCGCGAGGTCGGACGAGGCCGAATGCGAGCAGCGCGAGAGCTGTCAGACTCCACCACAGAATGGCAACGTCTTTGCCCTCCAGCAGTCGTTGGGTGATCACGGCAAGTGGCAGCATGAGCCATGAATAGAAGTAGCCGAACGAAAGGGGTGTCACCATGAGCATCAGCAAAAGAAGCAGACTGAATTCGATCGCATCGCTCTCGGCGGTTCGGGCATCGCGGCCAGGCATCACCGCGATAAATAGGACACCGAGCGCCAGCGCGACAGAGATGACAATCATGTTAACGGTCGGAAACTTTAGATCGGCAACGTTGACGTAGACTGGTGTGTGCGGAGCAGAAGCAACGTCGGCATCGACGCGACGGAGCAATCGATTAGTGACGCCGACAAGAGACTGATTTTTCCATGTGTAGCTGCGCATGGGGCGCTGGCCCACACTCGTCTCGCTGTACTTCAACATTCCAGCGCTCCATTTTTCAATGTCACGCCACGCTCGTTCAAATCCGCGGAATGGCGCCGGCAGGACGAGAACTAAAAAAACGAGTGTCGCGACAACGGTGAATGCTGCCATCCAGTAACGACGGTAAAGCAAGTAGATCAGCGCAAGGATTGGAAAAGCCTTAATCGCAGCGGCAACTGCAATCAGCCCACCGGCGAGAATTTCTCGTCGAGTGCGCAGCGCAACAAACGCGCCGAGCATCAGTGCGAGCAAAACGAGGCTTGGCTGGCCGAGGTGATAGCTCGACCAGACGTAAACGATTACCAGCAAATTTGGAACCAGATACAGCCACACGTTTTTTGCACCGATGTCGGCGCCGGCGAGAACAGCGCTGAACCGGGCGCTGTAAAACCAGGCTGCGGTGTTGATCGCCAGGAGGAGAAGAATTAGTCCGCCCTGGCCAGGCAAACTCGCCACTGCCAGGAACAGCGCGCAAGGCGGCGGATACATGAAATCGTACTTCCCGGAGCGGAAGAAATAAATTTCATGGCCGGCGAGCACATGTTGGCCGGTGTCGTACCAGAGCTTGTAATCAAACGTGGTGCCGCCACGGAGATAACGCAGG
>DATBDI010000059.1:0-17091 GCA_036270025.1 Candidatus Udaeobacter sp.
GCGCCGCGGTTCCAATAAACGATCCGGTCTTGATGATCGCGCACGATGATTGCGTCGTTGGTCAAATCGAGGAGCCGCGCCTGTTCGGCCAGGCGTCGCGTCGTTTGTTTTTGTTCGGTGACATCGCGAGCGATTTTCGAAACGCCCACAATTTCCCCTGTCGGGCCTTTGATCGGCGAAATCGTCAACGAAACATCGAACAGCTTTCCATCCTTCCGGCGACGAACCGCTTCGTAGTGATTCAATGATTCACCATGGCGAACTTTTCTCAGAATCTCCTCTTCTTCACTTTGCCGGTCTTTGGGAATCAGAGTCAGGATAGATTTGCCAATGATCTCTTTTGGTTTGTATCCAAAGATGCGTTCGGCGCCCTGGTTCCAATCGGTGATGATTCCATTCAAAGTTTTTGCCACGATCGCGTCTTGCGACGATTGGACTACCGCGGCCAGACGCATGGCGGCTGCCTCCGCTCGCTTGCGCTCTGTGATGTCAAACAAACAATTAATCGCGCCAATGATTTTGCCGCGTTCGGTCTTCACAACCCTCGGCGCCGGAATGACGTCTCGCTTTCCCCCGTCCGGACGTTCGACAATAATTTCCAAGTCTTTCGATGTGAGCTTTTCGCCGCGTAACGCCCGGGCCATCGGGCATTCTGCATGCCGCATCGGCCGGCCGTCGGGATAATAGATCTTGGATGAACCGCAGAATCTGGATTCCTGACCGTTTCGCCCGGGATCGCGTCCCCACAGTTCAACGGCTCGTTGGTTGTATTCCTGAATGAACCCGTCGGCATCGCATGTGTAAACCGCTACCGGAACCAGGTCGAACAGAGTTTTGTAGCGCTCCTCGCTTGTCCGAAGTTTTGTTTCCGCAGCTTTGAGCTCGCGCAAATCAATGATGGCGGTTTGGTAGAGCAGCGCGCCGTCTTTCATCGTCGAAGTGACTGGAGTGCTCAAAAGAACCGCTGGAATCTGTTCGCCCTTTTTGTTCTTCAATAGCAATTCCGTCTTCACCTCTTCCTGCGAGCTGCGGCAAAGAAGCAGGTGCTTTAGAAGCGAATCCAGGTCCGCGACATAAAACGCAATGGGCCGTCCGATGAGCAGATCTCTCGACTCGCCCAGCAACTCGGTCGCAACGAGGTTCGCTTCCTCGATTCGCCCCGAGCGGTCGAAGCTCACGTAAGCGATCGGCGCAAAATCGTAAAGGTCGACAAACCGTTGAACAGCTGATTCCAGTTGCGTTTTGGGCTGATGCAGTCCACGCACGGAGGAAGCGCGGTCACGCCGCCCGTTGGAATCGATCCTGGCGCCGTTGCCTCTCAATCTTTTTTCCTTCCGTGGGGCCGGCTGTGTCTGCTTCTTCATACTAGACATCTGTCATCCCGAGCGGAGGGAGGGATCTCACTAAGGATCGTGGCGCGTTCTCGAACCAATGTGTGACACAAGCTTCGCGTGAAGAGCTTCTTCTCCCGCGGCTGCGGGATCAGAATGACATGCAGGTGATGCATTGTGAGATAAATTAGTTAGCGCACGTCACTTCATTTTTTCCCCGCGAAGCGCCTTTCGGTTATTTGACGATCCGTGGTCGCTGTTTCCATCCACATCGATCAGGGTAAGAACGGCGCCGTCGATTTTATTGTCGGTTGTTCGATAGGGCCGAACCCGTAGAAGGTATTCCCGGCCTTCCCTGTCTCGCACCTTTCGCTCGCGCGTGCCCAATGTCTCGATCACTTCCTGCAAAATATTTTCCAGGTCGGGCACATCAATGTTCGGCCGGAGCTCGACCAACGGACGTCCGATGTCGGTCGCCAAAATATTGAAAGCGCTGCGCGCGGCCGGTGTTGCCCGTCGCACCGTCAGGGCATTATCCACCATCACGATCGGCATTTGAATGCTGGCCAGCAGATTGTTCAGCTCGCTGGTCAATTGCATCATGTCGAGATTTCGATTGCTCAGCTCCTCGTTGAGCGTGGTCAGTTCTTCGTTGGTCGATTGCAATTCTTCCTTGGCCGTTTCCAGTTCTTCGTTGGTCGATTGCAGCTCTTCGTTGCTCGACTCGATCTCTTCATTGGACGATTTCAACTCTTCGTTGGTCGCTTCCTGCTCCTCGATGATGGTTTGCAACGATTCCTTGGAAGCGGCCAGGTCGCGGCGCAACTCAGCCAGCTCGCGTTCGGTCGCAGTTTTTCCGAGCAGCCGCGGCACTTTCTCGCGCTTCGCCCCTTTGGTTGTCTCGTCAAAAATAACCAGCAACCACGGTTTGTCGGCGCCGGGAACCTTGAACGGGACAACTTGCATATTTATTTCGTAGCTTTTACCGCCGAGTTTTACTTTCACTCGCTCTTTTCGGGCGGGCTTGTCCGTTTTGATCGCGCGGTGAATCGTGGCCCGCAAATCCGGCACCAGAGTCGGTCGCGCCAGTTGGAGAAGATTGAATGTCGCCGGGCCGGGCGTGTGTTCGAGAAACAAATCGGTGCGACCGCGGAACTGCTGCACTCGCATGTCCTGGTCGATGACGACCGCTGCGGGAGCATACGCGCTCAGCATGATCCGGTCGGCCATTTTTAAAAGTTCGCTTCCGAAATTTGCGCCCGCGGTTATCGATCTTCCCGCGAGATGCGCGAGCTCGAGCCCGCGTTGGGGAATGAAGTCGGCCGTCCGCGGCGTCTCCCCCGTTAGTTTCGCATAAATCTTGTTTTTCCTGTCCACCATTTTGAAAAGCTCGTCGTAAACCCCTACCGATTCAGCCGGCCCCAGAATCAAATAGCCGCCGGGCTTGAGTGCGTAATGAAACTGCGGGATGCAGCGCTTATGCAAATCCGGGCTCAAATAGATAAGCACGTTGCGACAACTGATCAGGTCGATCCGCGAAAATGGCGGATCGGCGCAGACGTTTTGCCGCGCGAATGTGCAAATGTTGCGCACGTTTTGATGGATTTGGTAACTACCGTCGCGTTTGACGAAAAACCGCTTCAATCGCGCGGGTGAGACGTCCTTTTCAATCGCGCTGGAATAAATCCCAAGCCGCGCATGTTCGATCACCGAATCGCTAAGATCGGTTCCGAAAATCTGGATCTGCATTTTGGCAGGCTTGGACCGGAGCGCTTCCAGAATACAGATCGCCAGGGAATAAACTTCTTCACCGGTCGCGCAACCGGGCACCCACGCGCGCAACTCCGGTTGTCGATCATGGCTCTTACTTTTGAGCAGGCCCGGGAGGAAACGTTTCTTCAATGCCCGGTAGACCGCCCCGTCCCGGAAAAAGCGGGTCACATTAATGAGCAGATCGTCAAACAGCGCTGCGTTTTCTTTTTTGTTATAACGCAAAAACCGCGCGTATTGACCGATCTTGTCGAGACGGTGCAGTGCCATTCGTCGCTGAATTCGTCGAAGCAAGGTGTTTTCCTTGTAGGAGCTGAAATCGACGCCCGTTTGTTTTTTCAGAGAAAGAAAGATTCGGCCCAGATCGTCCGCCTGCTCGTAGGCGGCCTTTTCGGCGGCCTCCGGATCGCTCAACGGTCGGCGGATATAGGGATGATTGGAAATGCGATCGATCTCGCGCGCGATTTCGCGCGGCGTGAGCGCAAGATCGACAAAGCCAGCGCGGATCGCGCTCCGCGGCATGGCATCGAACTTCGCGCTCCCTTCGCTTTGCGCGAACGTCAACCCGCCGGCGGCTTTGATCGCGCGCAATCCGGCGGTGCCGTCACTGCCGGTTCCGGAAAGCACGATCCCAATCGCGCGCGATCCACATTCTTCGGCAAGCGATTCAAAAAAGTGGTCGATCGCAACATTGAGCCTCTGCTCCCTGCGAACCAGTGTGAGCGCGCCATCTTTTGCAATGACGCATTTGTTCGACGGCTGGACGTAAACTGTGTTCGGTTTTGGCGTTGTCGTTCCTGTGATTTCGATCACGGGCATCACAGTCACTTTGCCGAGCAAACTGGAAAGCCGGCTGACGTGATGGGGATCGAGATGCTGCACGATCACAAACGCCATGCCCGTTTTCGACGGCAAATTGCGTAACAGTTCCATTGCCGCTTCGAATCCGCCGGCCGATCCGCCGATACCCGCAATTGGGCAGTTCAAATTTGGCTTGCCTGATTCCGACTCCGAGTTTGGCTTCGATGATTTTGGTCGCGGCGATTTTCTGCCACTCGTCTTTACTCGCGAGGAGGATGCTCTCGACGTCGCTTTTTGCTTTGCGGCCATGGGCCACTTTAGGTTAATTGGAGCCCAGGCGTCACACAAGCTGCGATTGCGAGAGGTAGAACGCCACGGCGTTAACGCGGTGCCTCTGCAACTGCGCCGCTGCCGCTTGATATCTGCGCCCTCGGCGATGAGCATGCCATCGCCTTCGCAGAAGTCGATCCACTCAACGAGTGATCCAGCTACGATTCACCTGTGAGGGCGGCTTCTCCCGATGGCTAAACGCAATATTATCGTCGTCGGCACCTCTGCCGGCGGTGTAGAGGCCCTTCGTGAGCTTAATAAGAATCTGCCTGACGATCTCGACGCGTCGATTTTTGTGGTCATGCATATCGGCAGCGAAACGATGTTGCCACACATTTTGAGTCAGTGCGGAAATCTTCCGGCTGTGATTGCCGAGCAGAGGAAGCGCTACAAGCGCGGCTGCATTTACTGCGCGCCGGCGAATTGTCACATGTTAATCAAGGATCACACCACCGTCCTTACACGCGGCCCGCGCGAGAACGGGCATCGCCCAGCAATCGATGTGCTGTTTCGCAGTGCTGCGCGCGAGCACCGGTCGAACGTAGTTGGCGTGGTGCTGACCGGAGGGCGCGACGACGGATCGGCTGGGCTTTATGCAATTAAGGCGCGCGGCGGTGTGGCGATTGTTCAGGACCCGGCCGAAGCCACAGTACCCGATATGCCGCGGAACGCTCTCAAGGTAGTGGACGTCGATTTTTGCCTGCCGGTTGAGCAGATTGCCGAGGTTCTTGTTCAACTCGCAAGCGGCAAGGCCAGCGCCGTTACTGAATCGCCAAATGGAGACACCAGTATGAACGACCGAGCAACCGCCGATCAACCCACACGCCAGCCGCAGGGCGAGCAGATTCCGCTGAACTGCCCCGAATGCAATGGTCCGATGTATGGGCTTAAGAATGGCGGGCTAGCGCAGTTCCAATGTTTCGTTGGACATCGCTTTTCGCCGGAAAGTCTCAGCGAACAACATGCCGAAGCGCTCGAGCGTGCACTCTGGACTGCTGTTCGCAAATTGAAAGAACGGATCGTGCTGCACGAACAGATGGCAGACCGAAAACGCAACACAGGCGAAGACGAACTGCTCAGGCGCCTCGAAGAATCCGTCACGACGGCGAGGCAGGACCTGAAACTTCTGCACGAGGTCGTGGAACGGATCTAGACTTGCGATCTGAACTTGTCACGGACTCACGAATGAGCTGTCGCGCCCCTGATCGCCGCGATCCGCTCTTCGATTAAATCGCGTTTTACTTCCCAGTACCTCAGCGCCGACGCGAGCAGCCGGTCGACTTCTTCAGGCCCCAAACTTTGATTGTTGTTGCCCGTTTTCGGCCAGGACGCTTCCGAACGTTTGGTCGACCGAGCTCGTTTGCTTTTCGGCTTCGACTTGCGTGGCGTTCTGCGCCTCGGTCCTGCTGTTAACATTCCTGACTCCCCATTTTCCCCCATCGGATCCTCTCCTCGTGTAATTCGAAACACAACAGGCGACCGGTCGTTGCGGAAAATGTTGCGAGGGCACTTAGACGGTTGCAACGCAGGTTATTTCACTGATCAAGCGATTGGGGCCGAGGTGCTACGCAAAGAGTGGCGTTGTCGGACCGCTTGAGGCGGCGGCCGGAGGCCTGCCAGATATTGCGCGTCGAAAGCGCGGAGAGCCGCGACGACGCTGGATCCAATCCCCACAATGCCTTCTTCAACGCTGGGACCAAGCAATGCAATCCACAGCTCGCCACGAATGAACAATTGCGGACGCCGCACGGCCGACGGGCTGCCGGGGTGAGCTCGGCAATACAGCTCCATTTGGTCCATGGCAGCCGCCGCGTAGTCCCACACCGGCTGTTTGCGCGAAATGTGACCATTCTTTTTCATGTGCGTGTGTAGAACGCACGCGTCCGTGGCGCTGGATGTGCATTTTTGTTGGTGACCGCAATTGGTGCTAGGACTACCCCTGCCGAATTGCGCGCCTCCGTTCGGCTTAGTCCCGCTAGGATTTCCGCTGATATCTGAATCCGCCACGCGCCTGATTGTGCCGAACTGGCCCGACAAGTAATATCTGCATCAATGGTTGTACCTCCTCCAATTACATTATCGGACACAGAAAAACTCGACGCACTGCGGGAACTCGATCAATTCCGGCAGTGGCGTTCGCTGGATGACAAACGTTACTGTCTGGTTTGCGGGAGCATTGTTAGCGGCCGCCAAATTCGGGTCTGGAGTGGAACACGCGCCATTGGCCGGCTGCTGGTGAGTTGTCCGACGGAGGGTTGCAACTCGATTGTAATGGATTGGGTGCTCCCTACCGACGAAATCCTTGCGAAAGTGGAACGAATGGCAGCCGAAGAAAACCGCAACACTCCGCCACGCGCTCCGGCTGCTGCTGTCGTGCATGTAAGCACTTCGCCAGAGAAGAAGGGAAATAATGAGTTCGCGTCGATGTGGCGCAAGTTAGGACTTCATTTCAAGCACTCTTCTTGAGTGCTTCTCCCTTCCAACTCCTGCGGGGCTGATCCTGGGCGGGCCCGCGGAGTTCAACGGCCGCCGGAACTTCATCAGAGCCGCTCGCAGTTCGCAGCGATGTCCGTCGCCAGGCGCGCGAACCCCTTTATCAGACGGCTTCTAGGATTTTACCCGACTAGACAATCATCCACCGGCCCGATTGTGCGTTTCTGTGCAGAGAGCAGACTGCCAGCACTATGAGCGTACATCTCAATCTCGATGATCGACTCTCGGTCCTGCGTGCAGAAGATCGAGTCAGAAAATGGGCTTCGCTCGATGACGAGCGCCTTTGCATTATCTGCAAAAGAAGATTCACGGGGCGCCAGGTGGAAATCCGCTGCTTGAGCAACCGTAGATACGAACTGCGTTGTCCGACCGAAGGCTGCAATTCAGAGACCCATCTCTGGGTCCATCCAACGACGCCGCTGGTCTCGCACGTTGCTGCACCGCGCTGGTGGCGCACAGCCGGTAAACAGCATCGCCCGCATGCGTCAGTGGTGCGCGCCCAGGTTTGTCGGTTATGATCGGGTCTAACCTTGATGAACCGGGAGTAGCGTCAGTGCCGGACGAGGTGCTGATGAAAAATATTTCGCACAGGCGTCGCGATGCTCTCAATGAATTATATGAACGCCACAGCAAACGACTGCGAGCCACGATTGATGGCGTCGTGCACGAGGAAGCCGAAGCCGATGATGTTTTACAGGAAATTTTTCTTCAGGTGTGGGAGGATGCCAAGCGGTATTCGCCGAAGGCGGGGAAGCCGCTTGGCTGGATGGTGACGATCGCCCGTCGCCGAGCCATCGACCGCCTGCGCCGGCGCCAGGCTTATTCTCGCGCGAGGGAGCGCTACGAAAAGCGAGTGGCCCAGGATTCACAAACGCCGCGCCGCGATGCGTCGGAAGTCTTTGTATTGAATGATCTCCGGCAGTTTTTGAAAAAAAATATTCGAGCCTTGCCGCAGTTTCAGCGTGAGGCTGTTGAGTTGGCGTTCTTCAAGGGACTGAGCCACAGGGAAATTGCCGCCGCCACACGCGCTCCGCTCGGGACAGTGAAGACGCGACTCGAGCTGGGGTTGCAAAAACTCACTCACGCTCTTAAACCACTGCGGCACAAAGTGTGACGCGAGTACAGCGTGAGTGCCGGAGTGCGCTGCCATCACCATCCTGCTTCAGTATTCGGCGCTATCATTAACACCCTGTTTCAGCTGGGTGTGAGCTGTGTAAATACACTTTCCTAACCGCTTCAGCGGTTTTGAACGTCGGCAACAAACCGCTGAAGCGGTTACATCGATTTCATTGCCAATACAACTCGCTGAAGCAAGGTGTTACTAAAACGGTTCGCTCGCATCTTCACGCACCTAAGTGACTCCGGCGTGCGCCGCCTGGCAGTCCTGAATGAACTGATTCCCTCCTAAGGGGAAGGATTCGGCGAGGTATTGACATTCACTTCGGTCTTCTCCTTTGTGACCGTAGCGGGTGTAGATTGTTGGATCACAGTCGTGTTACTTTCTTTCTTCTCTGCCGGCGGATTAGTCACTGTCGTTTCCTTTTGCTCGCAAGCCGCTAACACCGCAAGGCCGGTTAGCAGACAAATGTATTTTTTCATACCACGTATTCGTATTTCAGCGCAAAGTTTGGCCGTCTTTCCGGTCGTAATATTCCTGTAGCTGGCGACTTGCGTTTGGGCATGTCGTTTTGCGGCACCGCTAGGTGCTTCACGCAAAATCGCTGTAGCCGCTTCGCTGTGCGAAGCGCCGCATGCTGCGAATCGCTCGCGCAAGTTGCGCCGCCGACAGGATGGTGGAAACACCTCCGCTAACATTCAGAGCGTGGCGTCGCCGCGGGCGTGGCGTTCTTCCATCGCAACGGGCAACCAATTTTGCTGCCGCAAGCGAAACAAGTATCACTATGACAAAACTGCAATTCAAAGGGGGTTGGAACGAAGTGAAGGGCAAGCTGAAACAAAAATACGGACAGCTCACCGATAATGACCTGGCGTTTTCCGAGGGCAAAGACGATGAGCTGCTGGGACGGCTTCAACAAAAACTCGGAAAAACCAAGGAAGAGTTACGAAAGGAAATCGAAACCTTTTAGGTCGGCATCAGTTGTTCACACTACAGCTGCAAGCCGTTCAAGCCGCATTGCAGGGTTACAAAGTGTGAACTTGTGATATATTCCCCCGATGCAAACTCCTGAGATCACCGCTTATTTGAAAACGTATTGTGGCTGGAGCGCCGGGATCCGCGCCGTGCTCGCCAAATACAATCTGCCGTACACCGAAAAGGATATTATCCAGAATCCAGCGTTTCGCTGGGAGATGGAGACGAAAAGCGGTCAGCCGTTGTCGCCATGTGTGGAGATCAATGGACAGGTGCTTGCCGATATTAGCGGCGAAGAGGTAGAGCGTTACCTGATCGACAACAAACTCGTGCAACCGAGTGAGGCTGAGACTGACGTTCCCACGAACGCGCCTTGTGCAAACGAGCAGCACGAGGGCGTGGTAAAGCTGAATTTGTGAAACGTTGAAGCGTCGAAGAGTTGAAGCGTTACAGCGATCTTCCGCTTCAACGCTTTTAACGGTTTAACGCTTCAACCAGATGAAATTCTTCGCTCGTTCCCGGCCCCGAAAAAAGGGCGGCGGTGTTTTTTTGCGGTACGGCTGGAAGATCACGCTGCTGATTTTGGTGGGAGGCGCCGGGTTCGCCGTTTTTCTGTTTTACGGCGCTTGGGCGCAGACGTTCGACATGAAGAACGTCGGCGAAATGCCGGAGCGCAACACCGTTTACGATGTTGACGGGAAGATTTACAGCCGGCTTGCGGGTGCAAACCGGCTCAAGGTTTCCTTGAGCGAAGTCTCGCCGTACTTCATCGCTGCGGTGTTGGCGCGGGAGGACACTCGTTTCTACGAGCATAAAGGCATCGATTGGCGCGGCATCTTGCGCGCCTCAGTCCGCGATATCATGAGCCGCTCGGCCAAGGAAGGCGCAAGCAGCATCACGCAGCAGCTTGCCCGCAATAGTCTTCCACTTGGTGGCCGCACGCTCAGCCGCAAGGTACTCGAAGCAATGGTGGCGCTGCGCATCGAACGCCAGTTTAGCAAACAGCAAATTCTCGAGCTTTACGTAAACCGGATCTATTTCGGCAATGGTTGCTACGGGGTCGAAACCGCTTCACAAGCTTATTTCGGCAAGAACGCTTCAAAGCTGAATCTCTCCGAAGCTGCGCTCCTGTCGGGATTGATCCGGAGTCCCAATCGATTTTCGCCGCTGAAAAACCCGGAGGGCGCAGCCATTCAGCGCAACGCGGTTCTGGATCGCATGGTCGCTTTGAAAAAAATTACGTCTGCGCAGGCTGAAGAGGCGAAGAGGACGAAGGTCGCGGCGCATCCCAAGCGAATGGCTCAAATCCAGGAGAACTATGCGATGGACGCGGTGCAACGTGATTTAAATCCGCTGCTAACACAGGACCAGATCGATAACGGCGGCATGTCGATTTACACGACGCTTGATCCGACAGTGCAAAATTCCGCGCAGGACGCGCTTGAGAAGCAACTCACCAAAATCGAGCATCAATCCAATTTTCATCATCCGCTCAAAGCGAGTTATAAGCCGCCTGAAAGTGGGGAAGGGGATTCTTCCATGCCCTATCTGGAGGGCGCGATCGTGGTGATCGATAACGCCAGCGGCGGCATTCGCGCACTCGTCGGCGGGCGCGATTACGCGCAAAGCAAGTTCAATCGTGCGCTGGCTCCGGCAAACCGCCAGGTGGGTTCCGCATTCAAGCCGTTTGTTTATACGGTTGCTTTTAGCCGCGGGTTATTGCCGAGTTCGGCGATCAGCGATGGCCCAATTCAACCCGGTGAAATCGAAGGCGCGGGAAATTGGTCGCCTGCAAATTCGGACGGCACCTACGCCGGCACCATGCTTTGCTCGTACGGCCTTATTCATTCACGCAACACCATGAGTGTGCGCGTCGGACAATTCGCAGGGCTCGACGCGGTGCAAAAGGTCGCGAACGACCTCGGCATTTCTCAAAACCTCCCCCATGGTCCTGCCGTCTACATCGGCTCATTCGAGACAGACCTGAAAGATTTGACTGCCGCGTATTCTGTTTTTCCCAATGCTGGAGCGCGCAAGCAGGCTTACATCATTGAGCGGATCGACAATCAGCGGCACAAACCAATTTATCTCGCTGCCCACATCTCGACGCCGTCGCTGGATCCTGGCGCAGCCTGGATGACGTCGCGGTTGATGGAAGAAGTGCTGACCAGCGGCACTGCTGCCAGCGCGCGATCACTCGGATTCAAATTGCCCGCGGCGGGCAAGACCGGCACCACCAATGATTACAAGGATGCCTGGTTCGTCGGCTATACCAGCACATTGACTTGTGGCGTGTGGGTCGGGTTCGATCAGCCGACCACCATTATCCCGCACGGTTATGGAGCCGCGCTCGCATTACCGGTTTGGGTTCAAGTAATGAACAAAGCGGCACAACATTACCCAGCCGAACCGTTGCAGCCCACCATGCCGTTGCAACACACGAGGGTCTGTTCGGTTTCCAACCAACTTGCCACTACCGGCTGCATGGCGGCTGGTAGCGCTTACGATATTGATCTGCCTGGCGACAAGGTGCCGAATGCCGCGTGCCAGATCCATGGAGGTTCACAATGGCCTTTCGCTCAACAGGCGCCGACCGGGCCGCAAAGAGCGCTTTCGGCGCCCTCGCGTTTCTTTCGTTCCTTCCGCAGATTTTTTGGCGGAAGATGAGGATGGGGACGGCGGGCTGCTAGGCTGCACCGTCCGGCACCTTGCCGGACGAATGCGCGCGCCACCTCGGTGCGCCTGTTATGCAACGTTTGCGGCACGTTGCCGCAAACTAGAGACTGACAGCCCATGCTCCCGAGAAAATTTCGCGCTCATATCAATTTGTCCGGCGTGATCGGCAGATCGCGCACGCGTTTGCCCGTTGCGTTGAAAATTGCATTCGCTACGGCAGCCGGTGCGCCCACGATACCAATCTCGCCAATGCCGCGCGCGCCGGGATTCGGCATGTGGGGATCAGGCTCACCGATGAAATCGATGTCGAACTCCGGTGTATCCGCGTGCACTAAGATGTGGTATTCGGCAAAATTCGGATTGACGTTACGCCCGGTCTTCTCATCAGGCACTGTGGCTTCCATTAAAGCCGTGCTGAAAGCAAACAGCATTCCACCACTAATCTGGGTCCGGGCCAAACGCGGATTGATCATTCGCCCCATGTCATAAACGCCTGTTGCGCGTTTCACTCGTACTTGTCCAAAAGGATCGACGTGCACTTCAACGAAGACGGCGCCGTAGGAAAAGAACGAAAATTTTTCTCGCTCTTGCTTGTCTGGTTCTGAATTGAACTCTGCCTGAAGTGGCTTCTGGCCAGCGCGCGCAAACAAATCGGCCAGTGCCCGTGAATCGTCAGGCCAGCTTCCGGTCAGATCGACAACTTTCCTTCTCAACTCTTTGCACGCGCCCATCACCGCCGGCCCGACGCTTGCGGTGAGCCACGATCCGCCGTTATTCGGCGCGTAAGGAAATTGCGAGTCGCCAAGTTCGAAACGGATTTTCTCAATTGGAATGCCCAATGTGTCAGCCGCGAACTGCGACATCGCCGTGTACGTCCCGGTGCCGATCTCGTGCGTTGCGCTTCGAACTGTGACTGTTCCGTCCTGGTTTAGAATCGCTGTCGCACCCGCTTTCTGTTGACCGGCCGGATAAATCGCTGTCGCCATTCCGAAACCAATTTGCGATCCGTTTTCAGCCCGCATTGACCCAGGCGTTCTATTTCGTTTGGACCAGCCGAATTTTTCTGCACCACGGCGGTAACATTCGCGCAGCTTCTTGCTCGACCACGGTCGGTTTTTGAATTCGTCGATCTCAGCGTAATTGCGCAGACGAAACTCGACAGGATCCATGTCGATCTCGTGTGCGAGCTCGTCGAGTGCGCACTCCAGTGCAAAAACGCCGGGGGTTTCACCCGGTGCACGCATCGGGCAGGGCGTGGTTAGATTCAGCCTGACCAGCCGATGCGAGACCTCGACGTTTGGACATGAATACAACATGCGCGACATGTTGCCGCACGCCTCGGTGTACTCATGCGTAGGTGAGGAATGCGTTGTCGTCGCGTGGCGCAACGCCAGCAGTTTTCCATTTTGATCCGTCCCGATTGAAAACCTCTGTTGTGTGCGGGCACGTTGACCGGCGGAATCAAACATCTGCTGCCGCGACAAAGCGAGTTTCACCGGCCGTTCCAGGAGCTTCGCCGCAGCGGCTGCAAGCAACGTGTGGCTCCATTGAAATGCCTTCGATCCGAACGCGCCGCCGATGAATGGACAAATAATGCGCACATTTTCCTGCGACAAACCGAAAGCATTGGCAACAATTCGCTGCAGCTGTTTGATCCCGCGGGTGCACTCGTGGATCAGCAAGCGATCAGGCGCCTCCCATTCCGCCGTAGTCGAGTATCCCTCGATGGGATTGTGATTCTCGACCGGCGTGGAATAAACAACGTCGATCTTGTGCGCCGCGGTCGCGAGCGCCGCGTCAACATCGCCGCGTTTTACCTGCAACTCTTCGCGTCCAGCGAACTTTTCCGGGTAGCCCGCGGTTTTTTGTGCGCGTTGATCATCAAGATTCACGACCGCCGGCTGTGCTTGGTATGTCACGCGAACCAGCGATGCTGCGTATCTAGCATCCTCAAAAGTTTCAGCGACGACGAGGCCGAGGTGTTGCCCGGCCCAGTAGATATTGTCATCCTGCAGGGGCACACGCGATTCTCCAGGCGCTCCCGGTTTGCGAAAGTCATCGGGATGCGCTCTGAAGTGCGGTGCGTTTTCACGGGTGAGAACACCGATCACGCCTGGCGCAGATTTCGCGTCCGAGACATCGATTTTCGTCACGCGTCCATTAGCGATCGCGCTTTGAATCAGCGCAGCGTAGGCGAGCCCTGGTCGCTGAAATTCCGCAGCGTAGGTCGCCGCGCCGGTCACTTTGAGTCTCCCGTCAAGGCGCGTGAGTGGTTGGCCAATGGAAGTTGTGGCATTCATCTGGGGAGCGCACGCGTCCCGCGTGCTGGCGATTGCGTCACGCGATCGCGGACTTTTTCTGTGAGTTTCAATCGATCTTCCATTTCGTGTCTTAGGAAAACAGCGTTCAATGCGACGCCGAGAGTCCCGCCCCGACTGGCATCAGCGCGCGCTCCCCAATCCAAAGAACACGCTTTCATCAGCTCATCTCCGCGACCACGCTCAGCGCGCGAACAACCGCGCGCTTGGCCATTTCGATTTTGAAGAAGTTGTATTTGTAAGCCTTTGCCACGGCCAGTTCCGCTTCCGCTGCAGCGCGAAATGTTTTTTCGTCGGCGTTTTTGCCAGTAATTTCGCTCTCAACTTTGTGAGCGCGCCATGGTTTATGCGCAACGCCCCCTAGCGCCACGCGCGCTGCTCTGATTTTCTTGCTTGAATCAAAATCAAGCATCGCGGCGACGCTCACCAGCGCGAAGGCATAGCTGGCGCGATCGCGCAGCTTCAAATAATGAGATCGCGTCGCGAAAGGCGTGGATGGCAGATCGACCGCGATGATCAGTTCGTCAGCTGCGAGGTTTGTATCGCGTTCTGGCGCGTTCCCTGGCAAACGATGAAAATCCTCAAACTCGATCTCTCGCTCACCTTTTGGCCCGCGCACGCGCACCACCGCGTCAAGCGTGGCGAGCGCGACGCACATATCGCTCGGATGCGTGGCGATGCACTGTTCGTTCTGCCCGAGAATCGCGTGGATGCGGTTATAACCGTCGGTCGCGCCGCAGCCACTGCCGGGCTGGCGCTTGTTGCACGCCGGAAATCCAGGATCATAAAAGTAGTAGCAACGCGTCCGCTGGAGAAGATTGCCGCCTACGGTTGCCATGTTGCGCAGCTGTGGACTCGCGCCGGAGAGCAGCGCCTCGCTCAAAACCGGGTAGCGAGTTCTGATTAATTCGTGCTCTGCGAGATCGGAATTGCGCACCATTGCACCGATGCGCACGCCTTTGCCGCCAGGCAGGTCTTCAATTTGCGCGAGCGGCAATCGATTGATGTCGATCAATTCGTTGGGCGTTTCAACGCCCATCTTCATCAAGTCGATCAGGTTCGTCCCGCCACCGAGAAATTTCCCCTTCGGTTTGGCGGCAACAGCCGCGACAGCCTGGTCCGAATCAGTTGCGCGTGAGTACTTGAAAGGATTCATGAGAGCGACTCCGAAAAAGCGACGCGAGGACGCCGTCGCACTCCCAAAGCTTCGCGAAACAGAACTGTCCTTGTCCGATTTCGCGCGAAGCGCTTTGGAGTGCGATGAGTCTTCGCATCGCTTTTCTAAATCTGTGTTTCACCCGGTTAATCTGTGGCTCGTTATTCTCATTACGTGGCATTCGCCTTGGCCTGCTTAATGGCGGCCAGGATCTGTGGATATGCGCCGCACCTGCAGATGTTGCCACTCATCCATTCGCGAATTTCGTCGTCGCTATTTGCGTGATTTTCCTTTAGCAGAGCGGCCGCCGAACAAATTTGTCCCGGTGTGCAGTAACCGCATTGAAAGCCGTCCTGCTCAATGAACGCGGTTTGCATCGGATGCAGTTCGTCACCGTTGGCGAGTCCTTCAATGGTGGTGATCTCGTCACCTTCAAGCGCAACCGCGAGCGTAAGACACGAGTTGATTCGTCGCCCGTTGACCAAAACTGTGCACGCGCCGCATTGGCCGTGATCACATCCCTTTTTCGAGCCGGTGAGGTGCAGGTGTTCGCGCAATGCATCGAGCAATGTCACGCGCGGATCGAGATCGAGAGGGTAACTTTTGCCGTTGATCTTCAGGTTCACCTTAACTGAAGCGCTTGCCAGTGCGGGGGTGCTTGTTGAGGCAATCTGATCGGGGGAACCAGAATTGAGAAGACTCGGGCCGATGGCAATCGCGGCGCCGGTTCCAGCAACCTGCTTGATAAATTTCCGACGTGTCTCGAGATGATGGAGAATCGCAAACTCATTTCGTTCGGTGCCGTTGGATTCAACCGGGCCGTCCGATTCGCAGGCCATCGTTTATGAATCGTCGCAACTCGCCCACGCGGCGGTTCGAAATTTTCTCGTGCGACGAACTCGTGCGAATAAACCAACAGCGGGTGAGGGGAATCGAACCCCCGTGTGCAGCTTGGGAAGCTGCCGTTCTACCATTGAACTACACCCGCATCTGGATTTCCGATTTTAGATTTTCGATTGCCGATTGCAAACCGAAACGTCGAGCGATTGTAGTGTGCGCTGTCCTCAGCGCATGTTGTGATCGTGGCGCCAGCCGAAAGACTCCGCTGAGGACAGCGGACGCTACAGGGCTTGATCTCCAAAAATCACTGCCACGAAATCACATCGTCGGCCGCATTGCCGGCGTTTTTGTCGGCAGCTGGACCTGGCACGCTGCCCGATTGACCATCGCTCCCAAATGACCAAGCGATCGCGCCTATTCGAAGCGTTGCTGCTCCAGCGTTGAGACTATAGGGATTATCTAGTTGATTGTCGTAATTGCCGTCAATCTTGATTACATAAGGCGTTCCCCAAGGGTCATAGTACTGGCCGTCAGACGTTTTAATTCCAGAGCGGGAATTAGTCTGATCTTTTGCGTCGGGCGGGGAAATAAAAACGATCTTACGTAGGTTGGTAGCGTCGAGGGCGTTAGCACCAAGCGCAACCGCGCGCAACGTATAGAATAGATCGGCATTAAGAGTGCCTCCTGCTCCGTAGATCGTATCGGCAGTCGCGAGCGGGTACTTTCCGTATTCGGTGTAGTACGCGTTCACAGCATTCACGATCTGAGTGAGATCATTTTTCGCCTGAGTTTGCTTGGCCTGGGTTTGGACTCCTTTGAAAGCGGGGAACAATAGACCAATGAGGACGGCAATGATGCCGATGACTACGAGCAACTCAATAAGAGTGAAGGCACACCTGGCTTCGCGAGGGGAACGCATGGGCGGAACGCTAGCCCAACTCGACTCGCGTGCACGTGAAATGGTAAAAAAATTTATGTCGTCAGGGGGCCAAGCAACGTCAATGGGGCGATTGGCAACTTGTACGTGGTAATGCTGTAGCAGTCTTAACCACTCATTGCCATTGCCTCATCTGCTCTGGAAACGGGCATTGCGCGCAATCGGAATTGTCCTGCATGCAAAAATCTTCATAGATTTGCAGCAGTCCTTGCTGTTGTGCGACGGTTTTCAGAAAATCTCGCCGGCGCGAGTCATTGCCAAAAAGACGTGTGGCGGCCGTTTCCAGTCGTCTATTCGACAACTGCGCCGGCAGCGTTGCGTATTCTCTCCAGAGCCGTGTGCTCGCC
>DATBDI010000060.1:0-29609 GCA_036270025.1 Candidatus Udaeobacter sp.
GCCCAGACGAGAACGAGCACGAATACGACGATTGTTGCGATGGAGTCAGTGATGCTCACCAGCGGTACTGGCACAAATCCGTACAAGAAGCTAACGATGATGTTTGCTGCCAGCGATGTGAGGATGATCAGCACGAGGCCCTTGTTTTGTATGAACCTTTGATGAGCCAGAATGAGACACGCGGCAAAAGCTAACTTGAGCATCATCAGGAGACTTAGCGTTACATTCGCGCCGGTTCGATCGAAGAAACCGAAGATGATCAGGTAAGCGATCGTGCCGAACGGAAACGCGGTGAAGAGTGCAACTTTTAGAATCAGCAGGGCAAAAGTTAAGAAGATGCCCATGATAGACCCTATCAAAGCGAGCAGCGATACGACCAACGTCGCGACACCCTGCACCTTGGCGAAAATCCGCTCCGGAATGAACAACGGAGCGCCCATCAGCACCACGGTGAAGAGCACTAATCCATCCAGAACCGCCATCGCAGGAATGGCGCAGGCTAACGGTGAGCCCCTATTGAGCTTCTGCAGGTCTCCGCGGTTTATTTCGCTTTTATAGTCAGCAAAAGCTGAATCATTGACCACATTGGTCACGTCGTTGGCCTTCGCGGTGATGCCGCCGAGAAACCACGTTGCACCGACCTCGGTCGCCACCGCGACGAGAATGAGCGCGACGGCCGCTATGAAAAATGGCTTGCGGAGTTCTCCCATCTTTTGAAATGGAAACGACACCCGAGATTACCTGAGTCCTCGACCTACCAACAAGCTCGTTGTTGATAATAAATAACTTGGAGGCGAAAGGAGTTTGAACCTGTTTTTCTGGGTATCCGTCCAGCCATGGCTGCAGATGTCCTTCTAGAGAGGATTTGCGGACGCCAATAAAGACGTGGACTGCCCTGGATGGACGTGGATGTTATTGCAACCGTTATTGGGTATGGCAAGCATCTGGAAACACCCTCAGTCCAAGTTTTTCACGGGATAATTGGTCCAAGCCGCCTCGAATGGATTGCGAAATCTAACGGCGAGCCCGTATCCGATGGCGAGGCTCGCGACGAGGGATGACATT
Organism: Candidatus Udaeobacter sp.; assembly: GCA_036270025.1. Taxonomy (GTDB): domain Bacteria; phylum Verrucomicrobiota; class Verrucomicrobiia; order Chthoniobacterales; family UBA10450; genus Udaeobacter. Next base: position 1,066 of record DATBDI010000060.1, read on the forward strand.
TAGAGCGATTTGAGCGACCGGGAGCGCGGGGTTTTAGCCTCGTAGCGGTGTCGCTCCGTAGTCAGATTTCCACGCTCGGGAAATTGGTAGCGAATTCGGTAACTCGGCCAATTATGCTTCGCAGAGGGCATGGTTGAGCAAACGGTGCAAAATAGTTTTGTTTCGGGATCGATACGTACGAAGGTTGCTTCACCGCGCCTCCTCCTTCGTCATCGGCCTGAAGGAGCGGAAAATTACTCATGCCGGTTCAAGGCTCAACGCGGAAAATTCTGTCTGCCCAGTCCTCCCCCGCCGGTCGAAACGATTGGCATGTGCGACTTACGCCACCCTCAGTCAATGGAGTCAGCCGAGTTGTGTTTTGGACTACCGAGGCCGCCCTCGCAGAGATCATCGCGGCGTCGAGCTAGTGTCCGATGCGCTGCCATTCGGTCGCCCCTGGTACGGCGAGCCAAACGCAGCCAGCAGCGCAGTCGGCTGTGCGCAATTTTATTTTGCTTTCTTGGTTTGGGACTCTGTGCGTGCGCGCCATACCTCCATCGCCGAGACTGCGGTGCGCCCAAGCCAAGGAAGAAGAAGCAAGAACGTTATCACTATGGTTGCGCTGTCGTGATCGTTCATATTTCGATTTTCCTTTCTTTGCTCACAAAAGTAGTGCGTAGAGTCCAGCTCGAGGTTACGCGGAAAGTTAGCGGGGGAACTGAAACTCCCCGCGCCGTCGCCAAATGTGACCAATCGTTGCTGGCAAACGCACCGTCCAGATTAGGCGCCGGCAAACTGAAAGATCGACATGACGACGCTGAATGCGAAGACAGCGTACACCAGGAACTCCAGGATGCGACGCCCCTTTTCTTCGGAGCGGACTAACATAGCGTAAGTGGATTCGAATTTGTTGTTCATAACGTTTTGGTTCATACCAAGGCTCTACGCATACCGTGTGCCATGAAATGCTCCACGATCATAAGTTCCTTGTCCCAAAAACCTTGGGCGATACTGTTCATCTAAGTGGCGCGTTGTAGTTGCTCCGCATCTGGGAACTCATCGTCTCGTTTTTGGGACAACCAACACCTCGTTTGGCCCTCGCAACCGTTTAGTGATGCAGCTTCGTCGCCAAAGTTAAAACAATCGCGTCGATATTCCTAAGTCATATCCTATAAGGTTGAACATGAAGCTTTGGCGGAAGAATGGCGATCGTGTTTTGCTGGTTGGCATTTTTCAAAGCTCGGGCACGGGTCGCGCCGTGCTGAAGAATCTTTATCGAGCCGGGTTTCGCCGCGTCGCCGCAATTAACGCTTCGGCTGGCGGCACACAGGTCGTCAAACATAATATCTCGGTGATCGGCAGAGCAGCCGCCGCCTCTGTCTTCGGCCTAGTGGCTGGTGCACTAGTCTTTTGGCAGCGCGGAATTCTGGCAGATTACCGCCCGGCAATGCTGGCGCTGTTGCTGGCCGCGTTTGCATTGGGGTGTGCTCTCAGCGGATGGGTTCTCGTCCGGTTGCTTCAGCAGCGTGTTGATGAGAAGAGGTTGGCCCAGTTCGCGGGCACGATTTTGCCGAACGAAACGGTCGTTGTGGCCGACGTCGAAGCCAGCGAAACGGCGCGTGTACTCGTAATTTTACGGGACGTGGAAGCCGAGGCGCCCGTGGCATTCGGTTTTTATCCTGCGTCACATTTCTCTGTCGAATCGACCACGCGACCGCTCTGGGAGGAACGACCTTCGACTCAGCGTCTCTTGGACAATGCCGCGCGCCTTGCCGGATCGATCTTGGTCAGCCGTGAAACGCAGCCGCGCGGGGAATCGTTTCTACAGCGGCTGCGCGCAGTAGAGAGCGCCCTGGAATGGACGAACGTGAGTCTCACAATGTCGGGCGAAATGCATCAAGCGTTCGCCCTTTCAGCGGAGTGGCTGCTTGATAATGCCTATTTGATTCGGGAGCAGGTGACCGATTTGCGGCGAAGTCTACCGCAAAAATATTATGGAGAGCTACCTCTCATCACCAGCGGTCCCGAGGCAGGGCTGCCACGTGTTTACCGCGTGGCCTCGGAGATGGTATCGGAAACCGGCGGCGCATTGGAGCCGGAGATGATCCGGAAATTCCTCGGCGCTTTCCAGGCGATCACGCCACTGGACATCGGAGAACTCTGGGCCCTGCCGCTGATGTTGCGTTTGCATTTACTCGAATGCCTGCGCGCGCTCGCGATACAGATCGAGCAACAGCAAAGCCAGAGCGAGGAGGCTGATTTTTGGGCGAATCGGCTCATAACCGCCGCGCGCCACAGTTCGACGCAATTGTTCAAGATGATGGAGGCCTTGGTGGAGCGTCATCCTGAGCCGACCGCGCATTTTGCGAGCGAACTTATGGCGCATCTTTATGACGAAGAGGCGGTGCTCCCGCTGGTGAGCGCGTGGCTGGAACGCTTTCTGCGTGCGCCTTTTCTCGAAGTAATGCAGCAGGAACACCGACGCCAGGCAGTGCAGCAGACCGCGCTCGCCGATATAATCAACAGTTGCCGCCTCCTTGCGCACATCGCGTGGCCAGAATTTTTCCAGTCGATCAGTTGGGCGGAAAGCGAATTGGCCGCCGATCCCGCCGGAGTTTATGCGCGCCTCGATTTTGAAACGGCCGATCGTTGCCGCAGCGCTGTGGAGGAAATTGCCCGATGGTCAAAACGTTCGGAACAGGAAATTATCGACCAAGCGTTGGCGTTGGCGAAGACCGCCGAGGACGAAGTCGGACGACACGTCGGATACTATTTAAACGACGCGGGCCGGTTGGCGATTGAGCGGGCAATGGGTGCCCGGGTACCGATCGCGGAACAGTTACGCCGCTGGCTTCGCGCACACGCGGCGGGTGCGTATTTCGGAAGTCTTTTTGTGGTCGCGATCGCGATGGTCGCAGCTCCTCTCCTTTTCATTACTGGGTCTACTTCCGGGATCGCGCTCGTGCTGCTCGGCCTTTTGCTTCTTTTGCCCGCCAGTGAGCTAGCGGTGCTGATCGTGAATTACCTCGTGACATCGCTTCTGCCTCCGCAGGTGTTGCCGAAGATGTCGTTTAAGAAAGAAGGCATACCAGATGATTGCCGCACGCTGGTGGTGGTGCCGACGTTACTCACCACGCCAAACGCAATCCAAAGCGAGCTCGATCGCCTTGAAATTCGCTATCTCGGAAATACAGATGCGAATCTACGCTTCGCACTCCTGACCGATTTTGCTGACGCACCGCGACAGAGCATGCCGGAGGATGAGGAGTACATAGACATCGTCGCTCGCGGCATCGAGAAACTGAATCGCCGGCACGGAGCTGGCCGGTTCTTTCTTTTTCATCGCGCGCGCTCATGGAGCGAGAGTGAGCAACGCTGGATCGGCTGGGAGCGCAAGCGCGGCAAGCTCGAGCATCTCAATCGATTCCTGAGCGGCGAATCCGCGCCTGAGTTGGAAGGATTTCTCTACGCCGGCAATCGGACTGAGCTCGAAGGCATTCGGTTTGTCATCACGTTGGATGCCGATACGCAACTGCTCCGCGGCACTGCCCGCAGGATGATCGAAACCCTGGCGCACCCGCTAAATCAGGCTCGGTTTTCACCGGATGGGCGCCGCTTAGTCCGCGGTTACACGATCATTCAACCAAGCGTTAGTGCCACGCTTCCAAGCGCCACGGCGACATGGTTCTCACGTATTTTTGCCGATCCGCGTGGGATCGATCCGTATACACATGCCGTCTCCGACATTTACCAGGATCTGTTCGGTGAGGGGAGCTATCACGGCAAAGGCATTTACGAGTTGCGAACATTTCATCGCCTTTTGTCAGGGCGTTTTCCAACCGAGCACTTGTTGAGCCATGATCTGCTGGAAGGCAGTCACGTCCGCGTCGGGTTGGCGACAGACATCGAACTGCTCGACGTCTTTCCAAGCAGTTATATCGCGTGGTGGAATCGACAGCACCGCTGGATTCGCGGCGACTGGCAAATCATTGATTGGCTGAAGCCGCGCGTGCCGGTGGGCGACGGAAGGACTGAACCCAACCCACTTTCCGTCTTCAACCGGTGGAAAATCTTTGACAATTTGCGCCGCAGTCTTGTGCCGCCTGCGATGGTAGCCCTTCTCCTGGCGGGCTGGTTTCTTACGCCGGTGCCGATGCTGTGGAGCGGGATCATCGCCGGCGTGATGTTGTGGCCGGTCCTGAATTCTCTCCTTGCGCTTCTGTTCCATCCTCCGCCGCCCGGGACGAGATTCTGGCGCGAACCGCGCGACCGTCTGCTGCGCTCCCAGTTCGCCGTTATTTTCCTGCCGGATTATGCGGGCATGGCGATCGATGCCATCGCTCGTGTCGCGTACCGGCGAATCACTTCTCATCGCTTATTACTGGAATGGGAGACGTCACAAGACGCCCATCGACGCGCAAAAAATCAGCAGCAACAATTCGTTCTTACCCGACTTTGGATTCCCGCTGCATGCGTGACTCTTCTAGCGGGTGCAGCGTGGCTGGGAACAGCGGCGCTGATGGCCGTGGCGCCGTTCCTCCTTTTGTGGGCTTTCTTTCCGCTCGCGGTAATCGTGATCAATCGTCCGGCGAAAAGCTGGCGCGGCGGAATTTTAACGGCGGACGACCGGCGGTTCCTGCGCATCGCCGCGCGGCGAACATGGAGATATTTTGATGATTTTGTCGGGCCGCAAACCTCCTGGCTGCCGCCAGACAATGTTCAGGAAATGCCGAAGCAGGAAATTTTCCTGCGCACTTCGCCGACGAACATCGGGCTTTGGATGCTGGCGACCATGGCGGCCAACGACTTTGGTTATATCACCATCGACGACTTGGTGGAACGCAACCTGGGAACGCTCGAAACAATTAGTCGCCTCGAGCGTTTCGAAGGCCATCTCTTCAATTGGTACGACATTAGTACACTGGAGCCATTGCGTCCGCGCTACGTTTCGACGGTGGATAGCGGCAATTTGCTCGCGAGCCTATGGACTTTCGCGACCAGCTGCAATGAACTCGCCACCCGCCCCCTTCTGGATGCGAGTGCCTTGCGTGGAATAGCCGACACGCTCGGCGTGATGCAACAGATCGCGGCGGCAATGAAGAAAGCGGACCATCCTTCGGGGTTTTTGCACCTGATAGGGCTGACTGTGGACGAGCCGGTTAATCTGGAGGGAATTATCGTGCGTTTGCGCGCGGCCCGACCGATCGCGAAGGATCTACTGGGCTTCTTCAATGGGCCCGAAACCGATCCACGCGCTTACTGGGCGCGACAAGTGGCGAGGCAAGTCGCGGCCTGGAATGCGGTCATCGATAAATATTTTCGCCCAGTGGAAATCCTGATGGAGTCGCCGTCGCAATTGATGTCGTTAGGCAAAGCGTCGCACGAATCCAGGCGCGAGGCGCTCGCTGCAACCTTTTCGCTGCAAAACATTGCCACCGAGGGAATCCCCGGGCTCGTGCCGCTGCTTGCATTTCACGGAGAACGAGAGCGACCGGAGCTTCCTCAACCCGTGCGCGAGTGGTTCGATCTTCTGGTAACCGAGGCGGAGCGCTCGCGCCAGGCCGCCTCCGAGCAGCTCGCGCAATTGCACGAATTGATCGCCCAGAGCCAGCAACTGGAAAACGGAATCGGGCTGCGATTTCTCTACAATGAGGAACGCCGGATCTTTGCCATTGGGTATCAAGTGGCAGAACGGCGACTCGACACTTCCTTCTACGATTTGCTCGCAAGCGAGGCGCGCCTGACGAGTTTCCTGGCCATCGCCCGCGGCGAAGTGTCGGTGGAACATTGGTGGGCCTTGAGCCGCCCTTTTGGCTCTGCGTACGGTCGGCTGCCGCTCCTTTCGTGGAGCGGGACGATGTTCGAATATTTAATGCCGCTGTTGTTCACTCAGACGCACGAGAATTCGCTGCTCGATCGTGCGTGTAATGACGCTGTGCGCTGCCAGATTGCTTATGCCCAACAAAACAGTGTGCCATGGGGCATCTCAGAATCCGCATTCAGCGCGCTCGATCGGCATAACGTTTATCAATACCGCGCGTTCGGCGTACCGGCGCTGGCGTTGCGGCGCGGGCAGGAAGAGGACCTGGTTGTCGCTCCGTATGCGGCAGCGCTCGCTCTCGGCGTGGAACCGGCCGCTGCCATGAAAAACCTGCGGCGACTCGCCAAGGGCGACTCTGCGCTTCTCGGTGACTACGGTTACTACGACGCGATCGACTACTCCCGACGAACTGAACCCGGCGGCGCGGCCGGGATCATCATTCGTTGTTACATGGTGCATCACCAGGGGATGTCACTTCTCGCTTATGACAATGCCTTGCACCACAATACGATGCGGAGGCGTTTCCATTCGGACGCGCGCATCCGCGCTACCGAGCCGCTTTTGCACGAGCATATCCCGGAACAAATTTTGCCAACCAGCGGTGAGGTAACTGAAGAGCGACCCCTGCCTCGAACGATTCCGGTTCTCGACAGCGCGGTCGGAACGCAAGCACCCGATATCGCCTCGCCGCGCATTCATCTGCTGTCCAATGGAACTTGCTCAATGATGGTGACGAATTCAGGCGGCGGCTACTTGCGTTGGTTGGATGTGGATGTCACGCGCTGGCGCGCCGACACGACTTGCGATGCGCCGGGCACGGTTTGTTATATCCGGGATTTGGAAACCGACACGATCTGGAGTAACACCCATCGACCGGTGCGAAGTCCCGAGCGCCGCTACAGTTGGAGTTTCACGCCGGACAAAGCGGAGTTCCGGCGGAGAAGCGGCCCGTGCGAAACTTTTACAGAAATTGTCGTTTCCGCAGAAGACGACGTCGAAATCCGGCGCATCACTTTGGTCAACATCTCGCGCAAATCGTGCCGTCTTGAGTTGACCACGTACCTCGAGCTCGCTCTCGCGCCGCACCGGGCAGATCGCGCGCATCCCGCCTTTAACAAGCTCTTCATCGAAACTGAATGGCTTCCGCGTTGCGAAGCCCTCCTCGCCCATCGTCGCCTCCGCGCTCCGGATGAACAGCCGATCTGGGCCGCACATCTCTTGGTCCCCGAGTCTTCCGACGCCACCGGCACCACTCAGTTCGAAACCGATCGCGCCCAGTTTCTCGGCCGAGGACGCACGCCGGAAAATCCAGTTGCGCTCGGCCGCGGCCTAACGAGCCGAACCGGCACCGTTCTCGATCCGATCTTCAGCCTGCGCCGGCATATCACGCTCCTGCCTAACCAGCGATTCCAGTTCGCGCTCGTCACGGCGGCGGCGGACTCGCGCGAAGCCGTGATCCGGCTCGCTGAACGTTACGCGGAATTTCACACGTGCGTGCGCGCTTTCGAAACCGCCTGGACCCATTCCCAACTTGAGATGCGCCGGCTCCACATTCGCCCGAGAGATGTTCAGACTTTCCAACAACTGGCCGCCCATGTTCTTTTTCCGCAGGCCCAACTGCGGCCGCCACCCGCGCGTCTCGGTCGTCGCGGGGAAGGTCAGCGCGCGCTCTGGCGGCAGGGCATTTCAGGCGACATGCCGATTGTCGTTGTCATGATCGGTCACCTCGGCGACATCGAACTTGTGCGTGAAATATTGTCCGCGCACACCTTCTGGCATCTTCGCGGATTGAAAGCCGATCTTGTGCTGGTGAGCGAGGAACTCGCCAGCTACGAAGAACCCTTACTCGGCGAGTTGCGTCGGCTTATTGAAGCACATGCACACCTGACCCTGGTGGACCAACCCGGAGGCGTTTATCTTCGCTCGGCGACTAAAATTTCGAAGGAAGAACTGATCGCACTGCAGTCCGCCGCGCGGATGGTTCTGGTCGCCGCTCGCGGCACATTGCGCCAACAGCTTGCGGCAACCACACCCGTTGTGGCGAAGCCGCGACTGTTGTCACCAGGCCAGCAGTTCCGCGAAGAGCCCTCCGCGCCGCTGCCCTTTATGGAGTTGAAATATTTCAACGGCCTCGGCGGCTTCACTGAGGACGGAAAGGAATTTGTAATCTATTTGGGCCCCGGCAGGCAAACGCCGCTCCCTTGGATCAACATCATGGCCAATCCGAAGTTTGGCGCATTTGTTTCCGAGTCAGGCAGCGAATGTGTCTGGGGTCGCAATAGCCAGAACGATCGCCTCACGCCGTGGTTCAACGATCCAATCTCGGATCCGCCCGGGACCGCGATCTACATCCGTGATAATGACATTGGCGTCGCGTGGTCGCCCACAGCCCAACCAATCCGGGAGAAGGATGCCTATCGTGCGCGGCATGGTCATGGTTACACAACGTTTGAACACAACAGCCACGCCATCGAACAGGAGCTGCTCACTTTCGTGCCGGTCAATGATTCCGGCGGATTGCCGGTGCGCCTCCAGCGGCTGCGCTTACGCAACACCTCGTCGCGTCCGCGCAAGCTGACCGTCACCTCCTACGCCACGCTCGTTCTAGGATCCGACCCAGAGGAAACCGGTATGCATGTTGTCACGAAATGGGACTTGCAAAGCCAGAGCCTGTTTGCGCGCAACGCCTACAATCCGGAATTTTGCGAATGCATTACTTTTGCCACTTCGAGTCCAAGACCTGCTTCGTTCACCGGTGATCGGGCCGCGTTCATCGGGCGCAACCGCTCGCTGCGCGATCCCGCCGCGATGCAACACGAACGATTGACTGGCGACAGTGGGGCCGGTTTAGATCCTTGCGCCGCGTTGCAGGTCGTGGTCGAGATCGATCCCGGAGACACCGCCGAGATGACTTTTCTCCTCGGGCAGGCGGACGACGAAGAAAAAGCACGTGCCATCGTGAACCGATTTCGCGATCCCGCCAACGTCGAAGTCGCCTTTCAGGAAACCCGGCAGTGGTGGGACCGACTCCTGATTACGATCGAAGTGGAAACGCCGGAGCTTTCCACGAATTTTCTGCTTAACGGCTGGCTGCTTTACCAGACTCTTAGTTGCCGCGTCTGGGGCCGCTCAGCCTTTTATCAATCAAGTGGCGCTTATGGGTTCCGCGACCAGTTGCAGGACATCATGGCCCTCGTGCATGCCGCTCCGGAAGTCGCGCGCGACCATATTTTGCGCGCGGCCGCTCGACAATTTGTGGAAGGCGACGTCCAACATTGGTGGCACCCCGAGTCAGGCGCTGGCGTCCGCACGCGAATCAGTGACGATCTTCTCTGGCTACCTTTCGTCACCGCGCACTACGTCCGCACGACCGGCGACGCCGCGATCCTCGATCGAATGGTTCCGTTCCTCGAAGGCAAACCGCTTGAAAAACAGCAAACGGAGAGCCTTTCTATTCCGCTTGCTTCCGCCACGGAGAGTTCGCTACTCGAACATTGCCGGCGCGCCATCGCTCGCTCCGCCACGGCCGGTCCGCATGGACTCCCGCTGATCGGCGGAGGTGATTGGAACGACGGCCTCAACCGAGTCGGACTCGACGGTAAAGGCGAGAGCGTCTGGCTCGCATGGTTTGAGATTTGTGTCCTCAGCGATTTCGCCGAATTGCTCGTACTGCGCGACTATCACGACGAAGCGAAGGCCTGCCGCAGCCGCGCCGCCGAGCTCGCAAAGATCATTGACGCCCAAGCTTGGGACGGAGCGTGGTATCGCCGTGGATACTTTGACGATGGAACTCCTTTGGGATCGAAGGAGTGCACCGAAGCGCGAATCGATTCGATTCCGCAAACATGGGCGACAATCTCCGGCGCAGCTAACCCAGATCGCGTGGAGGTTGCGCTGCGATCACTTGAAGAGAATCTCGTGCGTGAAGCTGACGCCTTGATCTTGCTGTTGACTCCGCCTTTCGACAAGACCACCGCCGATGTTGGTTACATCAAGGGCTATCCGCCCGGTGTTCGGGAAAACGGCGGCCAATACACGCATGCCGCCACTTGGGTGCCCATGGCTTTTGCTCGCCGGGGCGATGGCGACAAAGCAGTCCAACTTTTGCGGATGCTGAATCCGGTCGAGCGCGCCCGGGACGAGAAGGATTGCGAACGCTACAAAGTCGAGCCGTACGTCATGGCTGGCGATATTTATTCGTTAGCCGGCCGCGTCGGGCGCGGTGGCTGGACGTGGTACACGGGTGCGGCCGCCTGGACCTATCGCGTCTGGCTCGAAGAAATCTTGGGATTCCAACGCCGTGGCGAAACGCTCGCGATCAACCCAGTGATACCGAAAGATTGGCCCGACTTCCGTCTACGATACCGTTTCCAGGACACCATTTATCGCATCACGGTCGAGAATCCAGATCACTGTTCCCAAGGTGTCGCCCTGGTGGAATTGGATGGAGTTGCGGTAGCCGACAAAATCGTGGCGTTGCATAATGACGGGCTGCCTCACGAAGTGCGTCTTGTCCTTGGAACCAAACCCGCGATGTAAAATCCGCCTGAAGAAGGGAAAATTAATCAAGCCGATTAAATGCTACGTTCCGCGGCTTCAGCCGCCGAAATCGTGGAACTTGTGCTCGCTGGGCCCACAATTCACGGCAGATTTAATGTTGACTCACCGTAATTGAATCGTGTTTTTGCTGGCCGAGCGCGTTCATCTTGGTTACGCTGTGCGTTCAGAATTTAAGCCAATGAAACCAAACGCAGTTGTGATCGAACTGCCGCGGACAAATTCGCGAGTGTTCGCGCACACGCGTTTGGATGTGATTCCTGTCCTCGCCGCGGTTTGTCACGGCATTTATTTCTTCGGGATGTTTTATCTGTTCCCGCGAGTTCCGATTTGGGTGATGCTGATTCTTGGCTTCATTTATTCGGTCAGCATTTCGTGGAACATCAACGGCGTTTCGCACAATTTTATTCACAATCCGTATTTCAGATCACCGTTGCTTAACCGCCTGTTCAGCATTTTTGAATCGGTCATCGTTGGCTTCAGCCAGGTTTTTTACGAATGCATCCATATGCAGCATCACAAAGGAAACGCCGACCGGCCTGATGAACACGGCGACACGACAGATTGGATTTCGATTTACAAACACGGCGAACACGGCGAGGCCGAGCATCCGCTGAAATACACTTTCCTTAGTTTCTTCCGGGAAGATCCAAAAACTGTTTATCGCGAGCTAAAACGCAAAAAGTCGGGCGAAGCATTTTGGGGAGTCGCGGAGTTGACGCTTTTCGTTTCCACGTTTGTGATTCTTGGGATTCTCAACTGGCGCTACATCTGTTTTCTTCTTCCCTTTTGGTACTTCGGCCATTGCCTCTCATATCTGAACGGTTATTACCGGCATTATGGCGGCAATCCTGATGAGCCGCTGGCGTGGGGCGTAAGCAGTTACGACAAGCTTTACAACCGCCTGTGGTTTTTCAATGGCTACCACGCAGAGCATCATTTCCGACCCAAGGTGCATTGGACAAAGATGGAAACGTTACGCGATAGGATCGTGCACCAGCAGCGCGCGGCCGGAGTCCGCGTCATCAAACCGCCGCACGCGCTCGCTTTTCTTGATGCCGATCTGCCACGGCACAGCTCACGCGCAGCGGAGGCTGTGGCGGCGGTTCTACCAAAGGCCGAATCGAAAGAGACGGGCGCTTGACACAAGCGCCTCGATACCTTTCTGGCGGGAACAACTTACGCTTGCGTGTGGCGCGCGTAGTGTAGCTCGACGCCTTTTGGCAACAAACGCTTACGACCACGTTGCCGGCGGCGTGCCAGTGTGGCGCGACCGGCTTTGGTGCGCATCCGTGCACGGAAGCCGTGCTGGCGCTTCCGCGTTCGCTTCGACGGTTGGTAAGTTCGTTTCATAAAACCGGCAGGGCCTCTCGGCGCGATAAGAGCGGTTACGGTAGAAGTGAGTGAAGCATTGTCAATGCGCGCCACACGGCAAATGTGGAACCTGCGATTCGGGTTGCCAGCACGACGGAATTTTGAAATAAGGACAGCGGGTAATGGGCGAACAAGAAAATGTTGTGATCGAGCCGGCGACAGAGGCCGATCTGGATGAGCTGTCGGAGATGCTCGGCGGATTGTTCGCTCAGGAAGGCGACTTTCGGCCGGACAAGCACAAACAACTCCGCGGTTTGCGGCTCATTTTCGAACAGCCCAGCCGCGGACGCGTTTTCGTGCTGCGGCGCGACGGCGCGATCGTCGGGATGATCAATTTGCTTTTCACCATCAGCACCGCCGAAGGCGGTTTCGTAATTCTCCTGGAGGACCTGGTGGTTCACCAGAAATACCAGGGCAAGGGCTACGGCAAAAAGCTCCTCGAACACGCCATCGATTTTGCGAGGAAGAAGAATTTCCTCCGCATCACGTTGCTGACTGATCGGCCGGAAAATGTGGCGCAGGCATTCTTCAGAAAGCACGGCTTCGCCGAGTCTTCGATGATTCCGATGCGTCTATGGATCACGCCGCAGCAGGGTGGCGAGCACTGAGGGTATAGCTACCGGTTCACGGCAGGACAAATCCGTCCGGTGTGGTAGACCTGTGGCCGTTATGTTGGAACTGCTTCGGGATCGTTAGACGGCCCACACGGCCGTGGCTACAGCGTTGTCACCGATTTTTATTGTCCATCCACCCATTCAATTCAGCTGCGAGACGCGTTTTGAATTCGGACCGGAACTGGATTTCATCGACAACTTTGGCGACTTCAAAAGCGCTGTCCGGACGCAAATTGTCTTTGGCGTATTTCTTTAGTTCATCCGCACGGGAGGCATCGGAGAAAAACGTGAACAGACTCGGCACGTAGCGATTTGCGCCGAGCGCGTCAGTTTTTGCGAGCAGCGCCTTCATGTTTGCTTTGGCGAAATCCCATGCCATTTCGGGATGCCCGCTCTCGAGCGCTATTTTTGACACCAGAAAGATCGCACGACTGGTTGGGAGTTCGTCAGTAACTGCGATGCCAAGCGTCTTCTTCACCAGTTTGGGATCAGTCGCGCACGCGAGCGCGTCGTAATAATTTTGCTTTTGCTCGACGCTTGTCGTTTTGCGACCGAGTTCGTGGAGTTTCGTCCAGGTCTTTTCGTCAGCATAACGGCCAACAACGGCGAAGACCGCTGGCCGCAGATCAGGCGGAAGCGACGCGGGATCAGATAGGAATTTGCCGAAGTGTTCGTGACAGGTGGCGATTACTTCCGGGTCATTTAGATCTCCAAGCGAATTGATCAAACTGGCGCGCAGGTTACCAGAGGTTGGCGGCTCGCCCTTTTTCGGCTCCCAGCCGAGCGCGTTAAACGTCGGACGCAGAATCGAGCGTGCGTAGTGCTGGAATTTGTCGCGCTCCGGACTGCCGACTAGCAAACCATTTACAAAATCCAGCACGTTGATGATTTGTTCACGCTCGGCGAGATCTACCGAATCAGGCAGCTTCCCGACCAATCCGAGATACTGCGAGATGGGCGCGCGATTCGCTTGCACGAACGCCCACGTGTCGCTCAGAAGATTCACCCGATCGGCGACACTGAGCTTTGGCAGAGCTTCCAACAATAAATTCCAAGATGGCTGGTCGTACTCGACGCGATAATTTCCAGCGCCGTTTACATTTAGTTTAAGTGCGCGATCGCCCGGAATTTTCTCCAGAACGCCTGTCTTGTCGCTGATGAGCAAAGTGGCAGGCGCTTCGCCCTGAAGCGTGTACGTGAGCGGAATTTTCCACACCAACGGCGGCGCATTCTTGAAGTTCACCGTGAACCGCTCCTGCGTGAGCTCAACCTGTTCATCCGCCGCGCGCTTCACCTTGACGAGAGGAAATCCCGGCTGCTCGGTCCAACCGGCTGCGATCTCGCCAACCGGTTTATTGGAGACGTCCGAAAGCGCGTTCCACAAATCCGCAGTGGTCGTATTCGAATATTCATGCGCGGCGATGTATCTGCGGATGCCGTCACGAAACACTTGTTCGCCGAGGAAACTCTCCAGCATCCGCAAAAACGATTGGCCCTTTTTGTAGGTAATATCGTCGAAAGCACTGTTCGCTTGCGCTTCCGTTGCGATGGGCTGTTGAATGGGGTGCGTCGTCGATCTTGAATCGCCTTCCATTGCCTGCTCTTTGGCGATACCGACGCGCCGGGTTGGATCACGCGGCAAATTGCGCCGAAGCCAGACTTCCCATTCGGGATTGAAATGGGCTGTGCATTTCGTGCCCATCCACGAGGCGAACCCCTCGTTAAGCCAAAGATTGTCCCACCACGCCATCGTTACGAGATCGCCGAACCACATGTGTGCCACCTCGTGCGCGATCACCTCATAAATGTTCTGCTTTGTTTCGGCTGAGGAATTTTTTGGATCGAATAAAAGCGCAGACTCGTAATAAGTGATGGCGCCCCAGTTTTCCATGGCGCCGCCAAAACCGCCCGGAATAGCAATTTGATCCAGCTTTGGCAGAGGATAGGCGACGCCGAAATAATCGTTGTAGTACTGCAGAATCTGTGTGGTCGCCTCGAGCGCGTACCGCCCGAGTTCCGCCTTGCCTTTTGTCGTGATTACCCGGACTTGGGTTGGACCGGCGCGGGATTCAACGAGGTCCAGTTCGCCCGCTACCAGCACATTTAGATAGCTCGACATTGCCGGCGTCGCCGCGAAGCGAACCTCTTTCCCTTCAGCAATTTTTTGCTCGCTTTGCACCGGCATGTTCGATACGGCGAGCCAGTTCTCCGGCACGACAACGGTCAATTGAAAACCCGCTCGAAAGACCGGCTCGTCCCAGCACGGGAAAAACCGCCGAGCATCGGTTGGTTCGAACTGCGTTCCCAACATGATTTTCTGCGCGGCGCTGCCCTGCTCCTGATAACGCATGTAGAACAGCCCCTGACCCTGTTGATTGATTTTGCCGGCGAAGCGAACCGCCAGTGTGTGATCGCCAGCCGCGAGTTCGGATGGCAGATTGAACGTGACGAGTTCCTTTTCGCTGTCGATTTTCATCGCGGATGGCGACAACTCCTGGCCATCGATAGACGCTGCTTGGACTTTTAGTTCCAGAGCATTCAAAACAATCTGCCGAATTGGACTGCGAACGTTCAGCTTCACCGTTTCTGTTCCACTGAACGTGAAGTTGTCGATGTGCGGAACGATGCGAATCGAGTAATCGGTCGGTCGGACGCTCTTCGGGAGTTTCCCCGGTGTGTCGTCGAAACTGAATGGCTTTTCCGCAGTCATGGCGCTGGGCAAAATAACGGAAAAAACGGCCGCGGAACAAAGAAACAACACGCGCATGTTTGGACTACACGAAGCCATTCCACGTTGCATTGCTGATTAAATAAGGTTCGCTCCTTGAGAACGCATTCGCACTCGGACAGTGCGATCCGTCTACTGCACGACCAGCACCAGCAGCAATTGGCCGCTGCCGATCTGCGGACCTTTTATCACGAGCGGGCTGCGTTTGCTGAGCTTTGCGTCTGTCTCGAGCAACAGCTCCTTCTCTTTGTAGAGTTTCAAGTTCAATATATAGCCTGCTTCGTTCTCGCCTCGCGCATCAACATGCAGGCCGAAAAATTTGCTGGTTGCGAGCCAATCTTCCTGGCCGGTCTTGAGAGTCTTCTCTGAATGGCCGATCACCTGAAATTGGTTGTAACCGAAGAAAGTCTTCAGCGATCCTTCGATGCGCGTCAACTCCGGTGGAATGGGTGATGGCTGCGGCACATTCTCCGCGATCACCAGTCCGCTCCAGATCGTCTGTGCGGCCCTTGCGGATGTCGCGCCAAGCGCAAGAACAATGACAGCAATAAAAAACGCCGGAAAGCGACCCATGAGCAGTTACTTCGCTGCGTAATCGGCCGGCAAACTTTGCAAGCCCTCAGTCCAAAGCACAGTGACGCGATCTTGTTTCACCTCGAATATAGACACGGTGGCATTTGGGCTGACGACCGGATCTACGCGCGCATTGAGAATCTGAGTGAGGTACTGCGATTCTTCAGCCGGCTTTTTCTCTTGCATCACGAGAACTGTGCAAACCAAAAATACGGCGAGCGACATAGTACCGGTCCACAACATGCGTGGAATCGTCCACCAGGCGAACCCTCCGGCGCGGCGACCACCAGTCCGAGAAGCTTCACCATTTTCCCGGGCGATGCGTTCGCGGAGCTGGTGATTGAAAAACTCTTCGTTGGTTAAAAGCTGCGCGCCCAGCTCGCGTTTCAAAAGCTCGCGAAGTTTTCTTGCCTGCTCTTTTTCGGCTTCAGCGGCAGCCTTGTCCGGTAGCGAGGCTTCGAACTGCTGCAGTTCTCGCCCGGTGAGCTGCCCGTCCAGCCATGCTGTCCACTTTTCCTCAAACGTTTTCATAAACGTCCCTGAGTAGGTTTTGCAATTTCTTTCGGGCATAAAACAGGCGGGACATCACGGTGCCGATGGAGCATCCCAGCGCCTCTGCGATTTCGTGATATTGCATGTCGTCAATCTCTTTCATCAAAATGACTGCGCGATGTTCCGGCGAGAGCTGCGCGATCGCCTTTTCGATTCGGGCGCGAATCTCGTCGCGTTCCATTATCTGATGCGGCAATGCTTCCGTTTTCGGAACCGTTTTGGACGCCGGGTCAATCTCCTTTAGCTGAATTGCATCGTCGAACTCTGCACCCGCGCCTTTGACGTGCTTTTTGCGAAGCCAGTCGATGGTTACGTTCATGACAATGCGATAAATCCATGTGTAAAACGAGGAGCGCCCACGGAAGCGCTTTATCGATTTCCACGCTTTGAGGAAGCTGTCTTGAGCCAGGTCCCATGCGTCCTGCTCACTATGGACCATGTTGTAAATCATGCTGAACACACGTGTGCGGTAGCGGGTTACCAGCTCGTCGAATGCTTCGGTGTCACCGGCCTGACATCGTCTGACCAAGTCCAGTTCCGATACATCGGCCTGAGCCGGAGTCGCTTCCGTTTGCATGATTGGACGGAGCGGGCCCTTATTTCATTCAACCGCGATAATCTTCAGAACCAAACCGGCGCCGCCACTCGCTGCGGTATTCGCCCATCATTGTGACGATACCGTCTCGCACTTCGAAGAGCCGTTGCTGCAGGACTACATATTGCGAACGCGTGATCTGTTTCGTGGTGTTTCGCAATTGTGTCGCTGCATCCATCGCAATCGTAATGGCCTTCAGTGCACGCTTTAGATATGCGATGGTCATTCCGATTTCATCGACGTTGTCGCCACTAAGCGCCGCTGCGAGTTTGGCGCTGGCCAGTGCGGCGTGGGTCGCCAATTTCACCGCCGCTGGTTCGTTCTGAAGCGAAGCATTTTCGTCGAATAGCTGATCGATCCAGATCGTGAGAGCGAAGGCAGCGCGATAGAGCTGATGCTCTTCAAATGTTTCTGCTGACGTGCTTGCGTCGGCGAGGTCGCTGTCATCCTCCTCCGGCTGGCGTTCATCGAGCAGGGCATCGACTTCTGCGCTCCAGTCCTTGTCATCCAGTAGCTGTGTCCAACCCATTTCGCGCGCGATGATCTCATCGCGTTCCGGATCATCGAGGTACGTCTCGAGCAACTGCATGTACTTTTCGGTCTTACCGTCCTGTTGCTGAAGGAAACGCTCCCACTCGTATTCGTCCCAGATCCGACCCGGCTCACCCTCGAACTCAGCCATGGTCGAACTAAAGGCGAGCTTCGCCGTGCGCGCAAAACTTTTCTCGTGACGTATTTGTGTCAGCATGGATTCGTCGGCAGTTGCATCAGTAACCCGCTTAGCTAGCTTCGCCTCCGTGATCAAACGCGCTGCATGGATGGGCGTCGCGGCTTTTCTAATTGCCTGTTTGCTCGCGGCATGCGCGTCGACAGGGGACGAAGCGACGACGACCAGCGGATCAACCTCTTCACCAACGGTTGCTGTGCCCGGCGAAACACTTCCCGACCAAGGGCGCTTCGCGCCGGGGACGGCGCCGGGAACGAGCGGCAGCGTCCGGTGGTGATCGGGCGTTATAGCCGCCTCGCTGTGTCAAGGCGTCGCCGTGTTCGGCACAGGTGCGCTCGGCGACACGGCGCCCTGGCTACAGCTTAGCCTCGATTCACGAAGTGCATCAATGCCTCGTGAACGCCAGCGCCATGTTTTCTCTGCGCGACGTAGCCGCCGGCGCCGCGTACTGCGCGTTGTACTTCTGGAATGGCGTTAGCTGGACAAGAGGGCATTCCTGCGACTTTCCCGTCCAACATCGACACATCGTTGTGATGATCGCCTGCTGCAAAAATGTTCTCCCGCGGCACGGCCAACAGGCGCGCCAGCTCGGCAAGAGCCGCGCCTTTGTGGTAATCAGCGTGACAAAACCGCAGATAAACGGTATTGCGCTGGTAATCCAGCTTTGGATGCCCCGCTCGGGCCCGTTCGATAAAGCTCGTAATGCGTTCCATTTCGTCCTCGTTCTCTGCGATGAGTCCTTCCAGTCGGTCAGCCTCGTAAATAAGGCGTGCTTTGGTTTCGCGCGTCACGAAATCAACAACTTCAGCCAGCACCGCGGTAGCCGAAGAAAATAGTTCCGCGTGGTGCCGCGCACAGTGCGCATTCCACTCGCCAAAGGGCTTCCATTTCTCGTCGTTTTGCCCGGGACGGAAAACATCACGCTCAGTCGTGAGTATAAAGTCCGGTCGGAGCGGAAACGCGAAGTCAATCAGGCCAGATTCAAGCAGATCAACAGAACGGCCGGTATTGATTGCCCAGACAGCACCGGCGTTCCGCAACTCGCCGATGACTTCCATGCACTGCGCATCGAGGACCGGCTCGCTGACGCGCGAAACAAGTGTGCCGTCGAAGTCAATGCTGAGCAGTTTGATTCGTGAATGCATGCAAGAACAATTTAAGAATTGATTCCCTGGACGCAATTAGCGACGGTTTTGGGAGAGCGTGCCGCTGCAGTTTTTGCTAGGGATGACCGCCGGCGCCCCTGTAAGCAAGAGCAAGTTTAAGATTGAGAAGAAGAGGAAGATTCCAAAATGAAATCGGCTTACGAACTGGCGATGGAACGGCTCGAAAAAGCAGTCCCGTCGGTCGCACTCACTGAAGATCAGAAAAAACAACTCGCGGAAATCGATGCGACTTTTCGCTCGAAGATAGCCGAGAAAGAGCTTTTCCTTAGAGACCAGATCCAAAAGGCGCAGAGCGCAGGTAAATTCGACGAAATGGAATCGTTGGAGAAGCAGCTTGCGTCAGAAATCCGGCGACTACAGGAAGACTGCGCAACGAAAAAAGAAAAACTCCGCGCCGAATTCGCAAAACTGTAGCCGCGTCTCTGTGAGACGCGCGGACGCGTGCGATGCAAACACCTGGCGCCTCGCACAGCGAGGCGGCTACAATTTATCGCACCAACGAGGGAGCGCGCTTGGTATCTGGGGCTGTTTCGCTCTGCCGTCGTTTCGGTAGATCGGGGTCGAGGAAACCCAGCATGTGCGCTCGCTTGATTGTGCGGACGCCTTCCTGCTTCTGCAGATCGGCGATGCTCTGGTGAAACTCTTCCATCTTTGTCCAATGCACCTTCGGACGGAAATGGTGCTCGGCGTGATACCCGTTGTAGAAGAACAGGCAGTTGTAGATTTTGCCGTAGCTGCTCACGCCCCACGCGATCGGTTTATCGGGGTTCGCGCCGTAGTGGCGGTAATAGCCATTCAAATAACTGAAACAGTGGCCGAGGTACCACAACGGCAGGAAAAAAAGTATGAATCGCCAGTTGATGAAGTGAATCGGCCAAGTCGGGACAATAATCGCCATCACTAGAAGTGTGGTTGCAAACGCCGCCAACTCCAGATTGCCCCAGAATAGGTCGCCGTTTTTGCGCTTTTGCAGTTCCTTGCGAATCGCGCCGACATCGTCTCGGAAGAAACCAAGAAACACATAGCTCCACGGATTTTCTGCTTCGCCGTCGTCCCCGTGGCGGTAAATCGATAACCAATCAATTGTATCGCCGTTTTCGTCCTGTCGATCTGAATTCCCCTTGTGATGCTGCATGTGGACAGCGTCATACATTGTTTGCGAGAAACAGCACGCTATCGATTGAGTGACTCCAAACAGGCGGTTCAACAGTTTCGAACGGAAGAACGGATTGTGAATGAAGTTGTGCCCAACGCCATTGATGTTGGCATTCACCATCAGCGAATAAATCAATCCGAGAATCAGCATCACCCACAGAGGCGCGCGCGGAAAAAGGAAGTAGAGCCCCAAGAGATAAGCGAGATGAAAAAGGCCCGCCGCGACCGGGAGAGCGTCCCAGCGCGTGTGCGCGAACAGCCTTGAGTTGGTGATCGGGCGTTCTATTCGGATTGCTTCGGTACTCATCGGGGAAATCGTCACTGTGAACTTTCGTCAAAGAAGCGATACCCGCAACTTTTGAAGATTGCCAATGCAGTTTCTGCATGGCTAAGGTACGCGCTCGCGATGTTTGCACTTCAGCCAGAATTAAAAGTCTTCACCGGCTCCGCGAACCGCGATTTGGCCGAGCGGATTTGCAAATACATCGGTGTACCGCTTGGACAGGCGACAATCAGTTCTTTTCCCGACGGCGAAACTTATGTCAGGATCGAGGAGAACATTCGCGGCCACGATGTGTTCATTATTCAGCCGACCTGCCCGCCGACCAATCAGCATTTGATGGAGCTGCTCATCATGGTGGACGCGGCGCGACGCGCCAGCGCAGATCGGATCACGGCGGTTATTCCCTTTTTCGGATACGCGCGCCAGGACCGAAAAGATCAGCCGCGCGTCCCAATCACGGCGAAGCTCGTGGCCAATTTATTGCACGCGGCGGGGGTGAGCCGTGTGCTTACAATGGATCTGCACGCGCAGCAGGTGCAGGGATTCTTCGACATTCCGGTTGACCATCTCTATTCGCTACCGGTGTTGATCAAATATTTGCGACAGCAGCTCACAGGGAAAACGACGGTCGTTTCGCCGGATCTCGGTGGGCTGAAAATGGCTTCGGCCTACGCGGAGGCGTTGCGCGCAAATTTGGCTATCGTGGCAAAGGAGCGCCGCAGCGCGACAGAGACCGAGGCGGCATATCTGATCGGCGAAGTGGAAGGCAGCGACATTCTTCTCGTTGATGACCTCACCGAAACGGCCGGCACCTTGACTTCTGCGGCTGAGCTTTTGAAAAAACGCGGGGCACAGAAAATTTATGCAGGCGTTTCGCATGCTGTTCTGGTGGACATGGCGATCCAACGTTTGCAAAAGTCGAAAATTACGGAATTAGTAACCACCAACAGCACGCCGGTCCGTCCGGTGGATGGATTTAAGATTACGGTGCTCTGCGTTTCCGAGCTTCTCGGGGAAGGCATCAAACGGATACATAACGACGAGTCTGTGTCGTCGCTGTTCAACGTCGAGAACGAAAAAAATGGCAAAACAAGTTAAGCTTAAAGCAGAACCACGGACGAACGTGGGACGATCCGCCGTGCGGAAACTCAGAGCGCGTGGGTTGATTCCTGCGGTCATCTATGGCGGCAACGATAAACCGCAGCCGTTGCAAGTCGCTACGCGCGAGATCAACGCCATGATGAGCCACGCTTCTGGAGAAAACGTTTTGGTCGAGCTCGAGATCGCCGGCGACGGATCAACTCGTACAGCGCTTGTGCAGGAGGTGCAGCATTCCCCGGTAGGCGGGGAGATTCGCCACATCGATTTTCACGCCGTCTCCATGGATCAGATGATCCAGGCAGAGGTCCCTCTTGAACCGACCGGCACGGCAGTTGGTGTTAAAACCTTTGGCGGATTGCTGGAGCAAAGCCTGCGGACGCTGTCGATCGAGTGTCTCCCGGGCGATTTGCCGGACCGAATCACTGTTGACGTCTCGAACCTGAACATTGGTGATGCCATTCACGTTCGCGACATTCAATTCCCTCAAGGCGTGACGCCAAAAGTCCCGGTCGATCTCACGGCGTTCTCTGTCGTCGCGCCAGTTGTTGAGGAAGAAGCGCCTGTGGCCGAAGCCGAAGCGGCCGCTGCGGGACCGGAAGTGATCACCGAGAAAAAGGAAGAACCCGAAGGTGCTGCACCTGCTTCGGCTGCGAAGGAGAAAGCTCCGAAGGAAAAAGAGCAGAAGAAGTAGCGGCGCTCGCGAGTTGCGGACTGAGCGGGTGTGGAAAATCCAATTCGTCTTGTGGCCGGTCTTGGAAATCCCGGCCCGGAACACGCAGCCACGCGTCACAACGTCGGATTCATGGTAGTCGATCAGCTCGCTGCGCAATTTGGATCCAGTTGGGAGAAATCCGCAAAATGGGACGCGCTCACAGCGAAATGCGGCGCTGTGCGTCTCGTCAAACCGATGAGCTTCATGAACCGCAGTGGATACCCGATTTTCGCTATTGCGCAGTTTTACAAAATCCAGCCGCAGGAACTTCTGGTCGTGCTCGATGATTTTGCGCTGCCGTTGGGCCGTCTGCGCCTGCGCACGCGCGGCGGGCCCGGCGGGCATAACGGCCTTGAATCACTCATCATGCAATTCGGAACTGAGGAGATCCCGCGATTGCGCGTCGGGATTGGCGCGGCACCGCACGAAGGCGCTGTCGATCATGTGTTGGGCCGCTTTTTCGATGATGAGAAACCTCTGGTGAGGTCGACCATCAGTCGAGCTGCCGAAGCGGTGAAATGCGCGATTGACAACGGCCTCGTTTCCGCGATGAACACGTTCAACAAAAACGAAGAAATATGAAGCGACGTTACGAAGCGCTGCTGGTGCTGAACGCCCAGGGCAAAGAAGACTCTGTCAGAGAAATCATTGAGCGACTGCAATCGGACTTCCAAAAGGAAGGCGCCGAGGTTGAGCAGGTGCAAAAAATGGACAGGCACCACTTCTCCTATATGGCTGGCCCGCTCGATTCGGGTTACTACGTGAACTTCATTTTTAACGCCGATCCCGCGCTGGTCGCGAAGCTGCGAACAAAATTCAAGCTCGATCCGGAAGTCTATCGGCAGAGTTACCAGCAGTTGCCGGAGAAGAAAGAAAAGCCACCGAAAAAGATGGCGAAAGGTAAGTGATCCCGATATAAGGCGCGCATGGCCAGCTTCAATAAAGTTATTCTCCTTGGCAATCTCACCCGAGACCCGGAAGTGCGTTACACGCCGAAAGGCAGCGCGGTTTGCGACCTTGGTATTGCCGTTAACCGTGTTTATACCACTGACAGCGGCGAAAAACGCGAGGAAGTCACTTACGTTGACGTTGTGCTTTGGGCGCGTCTCGCCGAAATCGCTGGCGAATACCTGAAGAAAGGCCGGCCGGTTTTCATCGAAGGCCGTTTGCAAATGGACAGTTGGGACGACAAGCAGACTGGCCAGAAGCGAACAAAGCTGCGCGTCGTGGGGGAAAGCATGCAGCTGCTTGGCGGTCGTCCAGGTGGGAGCGGTGGGGCAGGCGAGGGGGGTGCAGAGACTCGGCAACCCAGCGCGCCGCCCAAGGCAGCAACACCAGCGGAGCCCGACGAGGACGAGATTCCGTTTTAGTCAATAGCTCACGCGTGCGAACTTAGCGGAGGCGACAGACAGGCGAATGGGCATTGTGCATTGTGAAACCGAAAACGAAGCAAGCCCTGGTAGGCCGCCGCAAGACAATTGTACGAACGAAGCGTACATCGACATGCGGCTTCGCTGAAAAATGGTGCGGGCAGTTTAAAGAACCCAAGCCCGATCCGGCGGACCCACGGCTAATGTATCTCTTGCGTAAGTACGTTCATAAAAAATAAGCGCTCCGCTCAAAACACCCAAGTTCGCCGCAACACTTGCCCACGGCCTTTCAAGCCTTTGTGGTTCCACACACATCAATAGCGTTGTCATGTTGAGCGAAGCGAAACATCTCGGTCTGTTCTTCGGCGAACCGTCAAGGAAGGATCAGAGATTCTTCGCTTCGCTCAGTATGACAGGATGAGCTTGTTTCTGGCAAAATCGATCCGAGAAGATGAACGCGACTGAAGCGTGCATCGCGCTCAACATGCTTCCGACTGTCGGCCCGGTGCGGCTGCGGAAGTTGCTGGAGGTTTTCAAGGAGCCGCAGCAAATCCTCGCGGCAAAACGCGCTGACCTTCGAAAGGTCGAAGGCGTCGGCAACGAAGTCGCAGATCAGATTTCGAACTGGGAATCGACGATCGACCTCGCAGCTGAGCTTAAAGGGGTTCACGATTTTGGAGCGACTGTCATTACCCAGGACTCACCTTCGTATCCGCGTCCGCTGCGCGAAATCCACGCACCACCGATCGTGCTCTATGTTTGGGGCGAGCTGCAAGAGCGCGATCATCATACCATTGGAGTCATCGGTGCACGGCGCACTACGCACTACGGCACGGAATCTGCAAAGAAGCTCTCCTATCAATTGGCTTATGCGGGACTGACGGTAATCAGCGGATTGGCGCGCGGCATCGATACCGCCGCCCATCAAGGAGCGCTCGCCGCAAAAGGACGCACCATCGCGGTGATCGGCTCGGGATTGGCGAAGCTCTATCCGCCCGAGAACGCTGCGTTGGCCGAGAAAATTCGAAACGGAAATGGCGCAGTCGTGTCTGAATTCTCAATGGACATCGAACCAGACCGACAAACGTTTCCGATGCGCAATCGGATCATTTCCGGTTGGAGCCACGGCATTCTCGTGGTGGAAGCGGGATTGAACAGCGGCGCCCTCATCACCGCGGCGCAGGCGCTCGAACAGGGCCGCTCCGTTTATGCCGTGCCCGGCCACATTAACGCGCCGAGCGCAATGGGATCGAACCGCTTGATCCAACAGGGCGCGAAGCTCGTCATGGATGCCAGCGACATTCTGGACGATTTGCAGATTCTTCTGCCTGAAACGAAGCCATCTCGGGAGGCCGCCGCGCGTCCGCTACCACCGCTGTCCGACGAAGAACGCCGCGTTTACGATGCGATCGATGCGACGGAAACATCAATTGATGATATCGCGGTGCAGACTGAGTTGCCTAGCGCCGCTGTCTCATCGACATTGTTGCAGTTGGAGTTGAAGCGCCTGGTCAAACAGCTGCCGGGCAAATACTTCGTTAAGCTGAGCTAGGGCAGGAACTTACGCGCCGCAGTGGCGCACATAAACTGCTCTGACTTGCAAAGATCGCCCAACTAGGTTCGATTGCTGGCCCATGTCCAAGTCCCTCATAATTACCGAGAAGCCGTCAGTCGCGAGCGATATCGCCAAGGCGCTCGGCGGATTTAAGAAAGGCAAAGATTACTACGACAACGAGAGATATGTGATCTCTTGGGCGGTGGGCCATCTCTTTGGACTCGCGGTGCCTGCTTCCATGAAAGAGCAGGACAAATGGGACATGAAGAAGCTGCCCATCATGCCGGTGGAATTCGAGCTCGAACCGGCAGACAAAATGAGCGGCCGCGTCAACGTTCTTCGCAAGCTCATTAAAGACAAAAATGTTTCCGAGATTATCAACGGGTGCGATGCGGGTCGGGAAGGCGAATTGATCTTTCGCTACATCGTCCAATACGCCGGGACGAAAAAGCCGATCAAACGTCTCTGGCTGCAATCGATGACGTCTGATGCCATCCGGGAAGGATTCGCGCAGTTGCGCAGCGACGCTGATATGCAGCCGCTTGCCAGTGCTGCTCGCAGCCGAAACGAAGCGGACTGGCTCGTCGGCATCAACGCTACACGCGCCTTTACGTTGCGCCTGAGCGGTGGCCGAGGGAGCAGCGTGACGTCACTTGGGCGCGTGCAGACGCCGACGTTGGCAATCATCGTTGAGCGGGAGAATAAGATTAAGGAATTTAAAGCGCGTGAGTTGCACGAAATTATCGGCACATTCCGCGCCGCTGCCGGCGAATATGCAGGCCGCTGGTTCGATGAAACATTCCAAAAAGGCGAGGATGAAATTGACCGAACAAAGAGACTGCTTGCTCGGCTTCAATTGAATCTATCCGACGCTGAGCAGCGGCTCGATCAAGAAAATGGCTCGCTCTGGGAAGAGCATCGCGCTGCGCCGCGACTGTGGCATCGTGAAATCGCCGAGGCGATCCAGCGCAAGTGCAGTGGCAAGAATGGCGTCGTCGAGTCGGAAGAGAAAAAACCGACCACGCAAGCTGCACCGCCGCTATACGATCTCACCGCTCTGCAGCGCGAAGCGAACAGCCGCTTCGGCTTCTCCGCGAAGCGCACCCTGCAAATCGCGCAAGCTCTTTACGAGAGGCACAAAGCCATCACCTATCCGCGCACCGATTCACGCGCCTTGCCGGAGGATTACATTCCAACAGTAAGATCGACACTGACAAAGATCGATAATCCGTTCGCGCGAAAAGTGCTCGACAATAATTGGGTCAAGCCGAACAAGCGCATTTTTAACGACGCGAAAGTATCTGATCACTTTGCCATTGTTCCGACCGGCACGACTCCCCGTTCGCTCGACAATCACGAACGCGCAGTCTTTGACATGGTGACAAATCGGTTCGTGGCTGTGTTTTTTCCGCCGGCACAATACGAGAACACCACTCGTATCACGCGCGTGGAAGGCGAGCCGTTCAAGACCGAAGGAAAAATTCTCATCACGGCCGGCTGGCTGGAGGTTTATGGGCGCGAAGGCGCCGCTGAAAAGTCCGAAGAAAATCTTCCGAGAGTGACGCAGGGCGAACAGGTCGAGACAGTGCGCCTCGAAATCAAGACGGATGAGACGAAGCCGCCCGCTCGCTACAACGAAGGGACAATTCTAAGCGCCATGGAAGCGGCGGGGAAACTCGTTGACGACGAAGAATTACGCGACGCAATGAAAGAGAAAGGGCTTGGCACGGCGGCGACGCGCGCGTCCATCATCGAGACGTTGATTTCAGCGCATTACCTGGTGCGACAGGGCAAAGAGCTGCAGCCGACCCCCAAAGCCATCCAAACGATCATCCTCTTAAAGAATGCCGTCCCTGAGTTGACCAGTCCGGAGCTAACAGGCGAATGGGAGTTTCGGTTGCGCGAAATCGAGCATCGCAAGCTCACGCGCGACGCGTTTATGCGCGACATTCGGGACCTCACCAAGGACATCGTCGGGAAGGCCAAACATTTTCATCCCGACGACCACATGCCAGACACAGAACCGTTCGGTCAGTGTCCCAAGTGCGGCTCGCCCATTGTCGAGCGTTTCAAGAGTTTCACGTGCACGAATGACGAGTGCGATTTCACGATCTGGAAGACGATCGCAGGTCGTTTGCTGTCTCGAGATGAATTTGAAACTCTAGTACGCGATAAGCACGTCGGGCCATTGACCGGGTTCCGCAGCAAGAAGGGCAAACGTTTTGATGCCATGCTCAAGCTGGGTGACGAGTTCAAGGCGGAGTTCGATTTTGGTCCGAACGGTCAGCAAAATGGCGCGAGCCAAGCGGTGGATTTTTCAGGCCAGGAGCCGCTTGGGAAATGTCCAAAGTGCGGCGGACGGGTGTTCGAGGTCGGAATGAGCTACATCTGTGAAAACTCAGTTGGTCCGACTAAAACCTGCGACTTCCGGTCGGGCAAGGTCATCTTGCAACAAGCTGTGGATCGTGAGCAGGTGAAAAAACTGCTCGACACTGGGAAGACTGATTTGCTCCCGCGCTTTATTTCCAGAAAAGGCAGACCGTTCAAAGCATTTCTCGTGTTGACCGACAAAAAAGATGTCGGCTTTGAATTCGAAAAACGCGAACCGAAAGCCAAAAGGGAACGGAAATCCAAAGAGCCGCCGGTTAAGATGGATTTCACTGGCAAAGATGTCGTTGGCGAATGTCCAGCGTGCAGCGGCAAAATTTTTGAAACTGAGACCAGCTACATCTGTGAGCGCTCGCAGACCGACCGGAGACCCTGCAAATTCAAACTGAGCAAAACGATTCTCGGCCGCGAGATTTCCAAAGAGCAGGCGCAGAAACTCCTCAGCACCGGAAAAACGGATCTCCTCGAAGGCTTCATCTCGAAACGGGGACGGCCGTTTGCTGCCTATCTTAAATTGGAGGACGGCAAGGTCGGCTTCGAGTTCCCCGAGAAAGCAGCGGCAGCCAAAGAATCCAAGGAAGCTAGCACAAACCACTAGTTAGAACGCTTGCGACTTCTTACTTCACGAGCAAAGTCCGGAAGTAACAATCAAGCCGTGCGGAAAACAGTTGTTGTTGTCCTTCTCCTCATAACGCTTTGTTACCTACTCGTACTGGTTACCGCCTCCTACTTTACTCGTCACACCGCTCATCTGGGCGCAGTCTTGACGAGGCTACTTCATGAAAAAGTCATGCCGTTGGTAGTGCGGACAAACTTCAACGAAACGATCTATTATGCGACGGACAGAAAAGAAGGTCCTCGTACGAACGGAAATATCAATTATGCTGGTGATTACGCGGGGCAAGTCTCTTACGAAATCATAAAGCTGCAAATACCCGAAGAAGAAACACCGCGTTTTTCTCGAAAGACCTGTCGTCGACGACCTATTTTGGTTACTTCACGATTATCCGGCTTCGAAACGGCATCTGTTGAAGTACGGCGAAGGCGAGAGCCCGAGTAATTATTGGGTCATCCCTCCGTAATGCCTTTCGTTGCGTCAGCCTCGCGCGCGAGTGAGCGGTGTTCCACGTTTTGCTGCACGTGATGCACCATCGCTACCGAGGCGATCAGCACGATGGCGGCAATTACCTGATGCAGGTGGAGACTCGCGTGAAATACACCCCAGGTGATGCACACGGCAGCGAGCGTCTGCATCATTTCGAAGTAGCCGGCGGTTGATGCGCGCGTGAAACGC
>DATBDI010000061.1:0-7445 GCA_036270025.1 Candidatus Udaeobacter sp.
GCGTCCCCAGCCGACTCGACCAGAAAAGCACAAGCGGTCGAGCCATTCGGGATCGTAATCGCCAACGCGCGCTGGCAGGACTGCTGATTCCCAGGACGCAAGCGGCAGTTCATACGCATCCAATTGCTCCAGAACCGATTGTAATCCTTCGGGCCCTTCGACTCGACGTCCTGCATCGGTGCGCTGCCAGGCAAACAGAAAGCGGTAAAAATTTTCGATCGAGGCAGGATGAATTTCCGCACGCAACCGATCAATCGTGAGCCGATGAATTCGCGCAAGCAATCGGCGGTCGCACCATTCCTGCTCGGTGGCGTCTGGATGAAATTTGCCACGAAGAACGAACCCTTCGCTTTCGAGTCCGAGCAGTCCCGTTTCGATTTCCGATCGCGTGAGACCGAGAATGTTTTCCAGCTCGGTTTGTGTCACCGGTCCTGAAACCTCCATTCTGCCACGAAGCAATTCGCGAATCGCGTTCGAACGTTCCCAACTTTTACCATGCATCGAATCAGGCAAAACCAATTCCGGCTCACAGACAGCGTTCGGATAGATCGCCCGAAGCATCGGAAGCCGTTCCGCCGCAATGAGAAAAAGTTTATCGCCAATCTGAAGTTGCGCTGCTCGATCGGAGGCAACGAGTTCTTCCAATAAGTGCCCCGTCACTGCGTCGTTGCATCCAAAGGTAGCGCATGCGTCTCGCTTGCGTTCCACTGGCGGCGCAAGCCGGAGGCTCACGCTACTCTCGCTGTCAGACGTTCGCTGCGCTTCATCGCGTGTCATCACCACCAGAAGCATTAGCGCGTCATGCAATTCGTCGGCGTTGCTCGCTTCAGGCCAGGCTTCTTTTTCCACTTTCTCAATTGCCGCCGCGTCGAGAAACCCGAGCGCGTCGCTGCTCCGGCGGCTGCCGGATTCCGAAGCGCGCCGAGTGTAAACCGCCTGGGTACGGCGTTCTTCCAGCGGCGCATTATCGAGAAACGCGTATGGCCGGGCATTTAGAATTTCCGAAGCCATCGGCGACGGCTCGGGCAAATCGCGAGCGATGCAGCGGATCTCTTCGCACTCGATTCTGCGCAATACTTCTTCCAATCCATCGATGTCCATTGCTTCGGTGAGGCAATCATCAATCGTCTGCTTCACCAGCGGATGATCCGGAATCTCTCGATCGCCAACGATGTGCTCCAGACAAGCGAGTTGATCGGGAAAAACGGCGGCGAGCAGATTTTCCGATTCCATTCGCTGCAACGGTGCCGCGAGTTTTGATCCACCGCGAAAACGCGGAACCGCCAGCGAGCGCGTCGCATTCCAGCGCCAGCGAATCGTGAACATCGGCGCGTCGAGTAAGGCTTGAACGAGAAGGTCGCGAACAGTTTTTGAATTCAAATAACGGAAAACTTCATCGAGCGGAAATGAATGCTGCGTTCCGAGCGAAATAACGATCGAATCGTCCGTGGCCGCGGCTTGCAGCTCGAAATTGAAAGATCGACAAAAACGTTTTCGCAGCGCCAGACCCCAGGCGCGGTTGATGCGATTCCCAAACGGCGAATGTAAAACCAGTTGCATCCCGCCCGATTCATCGAAGAAGCGTTCCATGACAAGCGTTCGCTGCGACGGAATTGCACCAAGTGAGCGACATGTATCCGCGAAGTAGTCGGCAATTTGCTGAGCAGCGTTGTGCGGCACCTGCAATTCGTTAGAGAGCCACTCCTCGATTTTGTCGGGGAAGCTGTCAGCTTTCCCTACAGACAAACGCTCTTCGATTTCCATTCGCAAATCGGAAACCGCCTCTGACAATTCAGATGTGCGCGCCGGCGCTTCGCCCAGCCAGAATGGGATTCCAGGCGGCTGACCTTTCGCGTCTTCGACCCGTACGACGCCGGAATTCACGCGCAAGATTCGCCAGGACGCGTTGCCGAGCTGAAAGATGTCGCCCGCCAAACTCTCGACGGCGAAATCTTCGTTCACGGTGCCGACAAAAGTTTCAGAGGGCTCGAGGACGACGCGATAGTCGGCGTTGTCGGGAATTGCGCCGCCGGAAGTGAGCGCGGTCAGTCGCGCGCCGCGGCGGCCGCGAATGCGATGATTGATCGCGTCGTGGTGAATCAGCGCTGAACGTCGGCCGCGTTTCGTGCTGAAGCCTTCGGCAAGCATTTTCACAACGCTGTCGAATTCTTCGCGCGTGAGATTCCGATAAGGCCAGGCCGCGCGAACTAATTCGAAAAGCTCATTCTCATCCCAATCTTCAGCTGAACTGGCAGCGACAATCTGTTGGGCGAGAACGTCACGTGGCTTTTCCGGAATAAGGAGGCGATCAAGCTCACCGCGTCGAACCGAGCGTAAAAGCGCCGCGCATTCGACGAGTTCATCGCGACTCAGCGGAAAGATTCGTCCCTTCGGCAAACCACCGCGTTTATGCTCGGCGCGACCGACGCGCTGAAGCAATGTCGCAATTGCGCGCGTTGTGGCCAGTTGACAGACGAGATCAACGGAGCCGATGTCAATCCCAAGTTCGAGCGACGCAGTGGCGACGAGGGCTTTCAGCTCGCCGCGTTTCAATCGATCTTCGGCGTCGAGCCGCAGCTTTGCCGAGAGACTTCCGTGATGCGACGTCACCGCGTCAGCTCCAAGAACTTCGCTCAGGTGATGCGTGACGCGCTCGGCCATTCGGCGCGTGTTCACAAAAACGAGTGTCGTGCGGTGTTTTTGAATCAATTCGGCAAGCCGCGAGTAAATTTCCTCCCAAACCTCGTTCGACATCACCGCTTCAAGCGGCGATTTCGGAATCTCGATCGCCAGATCGAGTTCACGCCGATGTCCGATGTCGATGATCTCGCAATCTGGATTGCCTGCTTTGTCCACGGCGCGAGTTCCGACTAGAAAACGTGCAACTTCTTCGATCGGTTTCTGGGTGGCGGACAACCCGATTCGCTGAAGTGGATTTTTTGTTAGCGCAGCCAAACGTTCGACGCTCAGCGCGAGGTGCGCACCTCGCCGATCGTCCACGACAGCGTGAATCTCGTCGAGGATCAACGTGCGCGCCGTGCGCAGCATCCGCCGG
Source organism: Candidatus Udaeobacter sp. (assembly GCA_036270025.1). Classification (GTDB taxonomy): domain Bacteria; phylum Verrucomicrobiota; class Verrucomicrobiia; order Chthoniobacterales; family UBA10450; genus Udaeobacter. The sequence goes on from DATBDI010000061.1 coordinate 3,056, forward strand.
CCGGAATCCGAAGTGAGCAGCAGATAGAGGGATTCCGGTGTGGTGACGAGAATGTGCGGCGGCTTTTTAATCAGCGCCTGTCGCTGCGCAGCAGTGGTATCGCCCGTGCGCACTTCCGCACGGACGTCGATCTCGCGGCCATTTGTTTGGTGCAACAACGCGCGAATTCCAGCGAGCGGCTCTTGAAGATTTTTGCGGATGTCGTTGCTCAACGCTTTGAGCGGCGAGACGTAAACCACTTGCGTTTCGTCGGGCAGCTCAGCCTCCGCGCCCTGTCGGAAAAGCGCGTCTAGCGAAGCAAGAAAAGCCGCCAGCGTTTTGCCGGAACCCGTCGGCGCGGAAATCAGGACGTGCCGACCGGATTGTATTGCCGGCCAGCCGCGCATTTGCGGTTCGGTCGGTGATCCGAACGTTTGTTCGAACCACCGCGCAACTGCCGGATGAAAGTGGAATGACTGCATAAAAGGGAGAATAATTTAGGCCGCGATGTGGTGAAGGAAAGCACCGCAGCGATTTGTCATCCCGAGCGGAGCGAGGGACCTCACCTATGAAATGTGGAACACGCGAGCCAGGCAGCGTGCTCAGTCAGCTTTGGTGAGATCCTTCACTTCGTTCAGGATGACCGCGCCTTGTTTGCCGAACGGCCACGCGCTCGCAGCGCGATCACTTCGCGCAGCATCCGCAGGCTATCGCGAAAAAAACTAACTTTGCTTCCTTCGGCATGGTTCCAGCGAACGGGAATTTCGCGAATACGCAATCCGGCGCGGTGCGCGAGAAAAAGCAACTCGACATCGAATGCGAACCCATCGATCCGCGCCGCCTCGAGAATCGGTCGGCAAACGTCCAGGCGAAATGCCTTGAATCCGCATTGTGTGTCCCAGAACGGCAGTCCAGTGGCGACGCGCACAAGCAGATTGAACACCCGGCCACCCTGTTCCCGTCTCCACGGTTGATGAACGCCGATCAAACTCCGGTCGAGTGCGCGCGAACCGAATGCAATGTCGATGTCGCCATTTGCAATCGGCTCGATCAGTTTCGGCGTTTCTCCCAGCGGCGTCGAGAGATCGGCATCTGAAAAAAGCCCGATCGGTTCCCGCGCAGCGAGCAATCCGGAGCGGACGGCTGCGCCTTTCCCACGATTTGGAAAATTTTCAAGCAAACGTGCGGCCACGGGCGCGCCTGCCAATCTTTCACGCGCGATGGCCGCAGTCGAATCAGTTGATCCATCGTTGACGACAATCAACTCGCTGTCGGGCGCATTGGCTGCGAGATAATCGAGTGTCGATCGCAGGGTCCCGCCAATGCGCATCGCTTCGTTGTAGCAGGGAATGACGACAGTAAAGGGCGGGAGCATGTCAGGTTGAAGCGTTAAAGGGTTAAAGCGTCAAAGCGGGAAACCAGATTGTCATTCTGAGCGAAGCGAAGAATCTCTGATTGTTTTCTTCCACCACCGGAAAATAAAAATCAGAAATGTTTCGCTACGCTCAACATGACAAGGTGGCTTTGGACCGATTCAACTCTTCAACCCTTCAACGAATCACGAAATTCATTTGTAGATCTCGACAACAAGCTTCCCGTCCCGATCGACATAGCCGCGATACATTCCCGACGTATTGAAGGGCAGCGTCACGTTTCCGTCATGATCGATCGCGATCAATCCGCCTGTGCCGCCGAGCTTGGCGACTTTATCGAGAGCGGCTTGCGCAGCATCCTTTAATGGCATTCCCCGACATTCCATCAATGCTGACACCTCACGCGCTGCCGTTGCGCGAATAAAGTACTCGCCATCACCTGTCGCGGAGACGGCGCATGTTGCGTTGTTGGCGTACGTGCCTGCACCGATCACTGGTGTGTCGCCCACTCGGCCCGGTCGCTTGTTTGTGTTGCCGCCGGTTGAAGTCGCTGCAGCGAGATTCCCGTTTTTGTCCAACGCCACAGCCCCCACGGTGCCGTGTCGATCTTGATCTGTAATGAGAAACGCTTTCCCCGATCCGCCATCTCGGTTTTTTGCCGCGGCTTTCATTTTCTGCAAAGCGTCCCAGCGTTCCTGGGTAAAAAAATATTTCTGGTCTACCAGCTCAATTCCATTGTCTTTGGCGAACACCTCCGCACCTTCACTGGCCAGCATGACGTGTCCAGATTTCTCCATCACGAGTCGGGCCAGGCTAATCGGATTTTTGATGTGCTTCAGACCAGCAACAGCGCCTGCCGCAAGCGTTTTTCCGTCCATGATCGCCGCGTCCATTTCGTTTGTGCCCGCACTGGTAAAGACTGATCCTCTCCCCGCGTTAAAATGGGAATCGTCCTCCAACACGCGCACAGCTGCTTCGGTGGCGTCCAGACTTGATCCGCCGCCCTTCAGAACTTCGTAGCCAGCGGCCAGTGCGCGTTCCAAGCCTGCGCGATAATCGCGCTCTTTTTCCGGCGTTATTTTGCTGCGCTCGATCGTTCCCGCGCCACCATGGATCACCAGCCCGAGTTTTTGGTTTTGCATTGTTTGCTGATCAACTGGCTGCCCCTCGTTGGAGGACCGGGTTTGTTCCTCCCCGGCAAGCAGCGGCGCCCCGGCACTAAATAGCGCCATACTAAAGACGCAATCGAGTATCGAAAACAATTTCATCTGTGCCGCCATGCAGTCATGGGCCGCTGTTGATCTCAACATCAAAGCTGTACGTCTAAAAGGTGGATGCAATCCTGATATCCGAAACTGCAGAGTGTAGCCGTCGCCCTGCGGCCGACGTTTTGACGCCGGTGAAGCACGTCACCGCCGCGCTTCCCACACGGAAGCGGCTACAGCACGCAGGCAACGCCTCGATTAACTTTGTTCTTTTCCCTTTCGGGAACTGGGCGAACTTTGGCGCGCCATGCCAAACGCTAATCCACCGGCCCTCGTTGCGCAGGGAATCGGTCATGTTTCGCGCAATTTTCTACGCGAGGTGGGCGGCGTGTTCTGGTTCATCGCGAACACGTTCGAGGAAACGCTCGAGCGTCTCCGGCAGGGCCGGGTCCCGTTTCGGGCTTCCAGTTTTTTCCGGTACACGCAGCGCGCCGGCGTGGACTCCGTGCCACTCGTAGGACTCGTATCGTTTTTCCTCGGCCTGACAATGGCGCTGCTGACCGGTTACCAGTTGCAACGCTTTGGAACGGAGCGACTGATCCCCGGTCTGGTTGCAATTACTTTTACGCGCGAGCTTGGTCCGTTGATGACGGGCATCATGCTTGCCGCGCGCATCGGCGCGGCTTTCACCGCCGAGCTCGGCACTATGCAGGTCTCCGAAGAAGTTGAAGCCATCGAGTCGATGGGAATCGGGCCGCTGCGTTTTCTCGTTGCGCCGCGCATGCTCGCGCTTTTTTTTCTGATGCCGTGCCTCTCTACGGTTTCAAATATCGCGGCTGTGTTGGCGAGCGGCCTTATCTGCAAGGCATATTTCAGCATCGCGTTCCCCTATTTTCTCGATCTGGTCAAAGACTCGCTGCTGATTCGCGATATCATCACCGGTATTTTGAAGAGTTTTCTCTTTGGCCTGCTCATAGCCGCGATCGCCTGTTATCGGGGATTGACCGTTAAAGGCGGTGCAGCCGGGGTTGGCACATCGACAACATCCAGCGTCGTGACTGCGATCACGACGGTGATCGGGTTCGATACGTTATACAACCTCATTTACACGACGTTTTACCCGACATGACGACTCCTACGCACATGGTCGAGTTGCGCGACGTGTGCATGCAGTTTGAAGATAAAAAAGTGCTCGACGGTTGTTCGCTCAAAGTTGAGCCGGAACAACGCCTGGTGGTCATGGGTCAATCGGGCAGCGGTAAGAGTACACTTTTACGATTGATTCTCGGCATTCTCCGCCCCAATTCAGGTTCGGTTTTTTTCAAGCGATTTGAGATTACCGGCCTCTCGCGCCGCAAGCTTCAGCGCGTTCGGCAGCATATCGGCATGGTCTATCAATATTCAGCGCTGTTGAGCTCGCGTACGGTCCGCGACAATGTCGCTCTCCCACTGGAAGAGCTCACGGACAAGTCGCGCGCAGAAATCGATAAGATCGTAGATGAAAAGCTGGACCTCGTCGGCATGAAGGATTCCAAGGACCTCTTGCCAGACGAGCTCAGCGGCGGCATGCGCAAGCGCGTGGCCCTGGCACGGGCGCTCGTCCTCGAGCCCGAATTGCTCCTGCTGGATGAGCCCTCGGCCGGCCTCGACCCGGTCATTGCTTCGGTGATCAACGAATTGATCATTAGCCTTAGCGAAAAATCGAAGGTCACCTCAATCACCGTCACCCACGAAATGGAGAGCGCCTTTCGCATCGCGACGCGAATGGCTATGCTGTATCAGGGGAAAATCATTGAAGAAGGCGAACCCGAACAATTCAAACAATCCAAGGAT
>DATBDI010000062.1:0-5098 GCA_036270025.1 Candidatus Udaeobacter sp.
CTCCGTGCATCGTCACAACAATGCGCGCGCGAATGATCATCTGTGAGCTGTAGCGGCGGTGTCTGACCCCCGTCAAATCTGGTCCTGTAGCCACGGCGCTGTGCGCCGTCATCGTTGTGATAATACTGAAATGCGATAGACCGCCCACAGGGCGGTGGCTACAGATCTCTGGCGTTTTCGGCTTTCACCACTTTCCGGCATTCGGCCACCAGCAGATTGCAGGCTTCCTGGCACAGCAAGGGAACTGTAGCCGCTTCGCTGCCTACCGCGCCGGAGCCGCGCGAAGGCGGGTGCGAAGAGCGCGCGTCGCCCAAAGCGCGACGGCTACAGACCGATGTCTGATCGCGCGCCGGATCAAATTTTTCGTTTGGCAATTTTGCCGATGCAATCGCCCGATCCGCATCGCGTTTCCACAAGATCGTTCGCAGACATCCGACGTCTGATCGGCAGAAATCTGCAACGACATCATTGATCTGTGAGTCGGAAATTTTCGCAGCGACTCGATACATTCCCGATTGACGATCCAAGGTGGCACGCAAAGGCGTGATTTGAAGTCTTCCGCTCTTCCAAGCGGCAAACATCGCGAGCCTCCCGGGATAAAAATAGTCCAGCGCGTGTGAGAGCTCTTCGGTGTTGTCCAGCACCAGTCGCCAGCCGCGCCTCAGATTCGGTGCCGTTTTGAGCGGACGATAATTTCCAGCGTCATCATATTTTGCGATTTCAATCGCATCCTCCGCGTTCCGAAACGTCTGCAACTGTTTGGGACCCTCATCATCACGGTGGCGTAAAAGAAATCCCTCATCGGATTTCTCGACCAGGATCTGTCCGAAATAAAAAGGTGTGTTGATCAGGCGTTTCAGCAGCTTCTGAGTGAAATCGGGCATGTGTTCAACCCAAACGGAACACAATGCGGTTTACGCGCGCAAGGAGTGTGGCTTCCCAGTCGTCGCATTTCGACGGTCGCGCAGGCCGTCGCTCCTGGGCGATTTCGCAGATACAAGAAGATCAATTCTGTGAAATCTGTGGAAATCTGCGAAAATCTGTGGATGAACGACTTTTCCTAGTGCAAACAATGCGCGATCAGACCGCCGGCGCGTTCCAGGAATTGTCGATCTTCATCGCCGAATGCGTTCAGGTGATCACTTTCCACATCCAACATGCCGAGAATGTGCCGGTGCTCGTTTCTCATGGGGACGACGATCTCTGAGCGAGTCGTATGAAACGTGGGCAGATACCGCGGATCTTTATGCACGTCGCCCACGATGACCGGCTCGCCAGACTCCAGAGCCGCACCGCATAAGCCTTGCGAAACAGGAAAGCGGGGATACGTCGCCGGCTCCTTTCCCGTTTCGGCGAGAATCACGAACTCCTTCTTGATGATTTTGTAAACGCCGACCCACCGATAATCACGTGCAGCGCGAATCATCTCCACGAATTGCGTCATTCGTTTTCGGGTACACCCTCCAGCCAGCGCAAACGCCCCGATCTCCTGTAGCTTTTTGCAGGTTGTTTCCTTCATTTGCGGAAAAGCAATCTGGCGCATAAGAAACAGAGCGCGAGCACGATTTCAACTTTTTGCGTGCAAGGCCTGATCGATGATAATGTCGGCAAACCCCGCATCGGTGCCGATCGATGGCGCATAAAAGAGATTGCGATCGCCGATGCGGTACGGATTTCGCCGGAAGATTTCGCCATGCGCCGCAGCCGGGGGCGCCGACCCTGGCCGGCTGCGATCAACGCCCGCGGCTACAGCGATCCCAAGCAAAACCGGAATGTCCTCATAGCTGTGCAATCCGTCAGAAATGAAAAACGGAACCACGACCACGTGGCGAGTCTTCGTCAACTTCCACCAATCCGATATCAGCGGCGCCTCCTCCATGTACACATTCAGCACGTTCGCGTATTTCCCGAGTGCGCGAATTTTTTCCGCTTCGCGTTTTGCCGCGACCGCGCTGTTTTCATTCAAGTCCGTGCCGTGCGCGACGATCAGCAAACTCGTGTCGCCAGGGTCCATGTCAGGCGCGATATCCCCTGCGCGCCTGAGCAGCAATTCAGTCATCATCGGATGATTGCCGACTGGCTCGCAATATTTCCAGATCTGGCCATTCGGTCGTTTTGTGATTCGCCCGTTCAACTCCAGCTCGCGCGGAACCACTGTCTGCGTGAAATAACCTTCACTGATGAAATTCGGCACGACGTAAACTTCGCGAATAGATTCCGGGTCGAACAAAAATATCGCATCGCGCAGGCTCGGTTCCTCTTTCCAGAACGCGCATTGAACATCTCCAAAGATGTTGCGGCGACGAATCTCCGCCGCATGAGCCAGAGTCGGCGCACTGGAATCCGGATTCACCGTCGAGCCGTGAGCAACGATGAGAAGCGCCCTGTCGTCAGGTTTCACACAAGAAAACGTTCAACGGCCTGCCCTGAGCGCAAGTCGAACGGGTCCAACCCGAATTCGAGGCAGCGTTGGAAGTTATCGGGAAAGGCCAATGCGCTGCACCAGATCCTGAAATCTGGGATCGGACCTGAATGGCTTGAGCTGTGGACACACGTTAAGGTTAACAAGATGAAACGAGTGCTCCGCATATGCCTTTGCTAGTAATTGAAATGCCTGTTCACTGTTACCAAGCGCGACGTAGATCTTCGCTACTTCATAGGCCGATACGTACTGTCGCTTCGCAAGCTCATTCAACTCATCGAGGATTTTATTCGCCTCATGCTTGTTCTGCGACTCCGCATACGCACGACCGAGCGCAGCTCGCATTAGCGGACTGCCTCCTGACAAAGAAATTGCCTTCTTAAACTCTTCGATGGCCGCATCAAGAGCCTGCTTTTGCTCATAAGCCAGACCAAGGTGCCAGTGCGCAACAGCGAAGTTCGGATCCATTTGTATGGTCCTGCGGCATTGATCTATGGCTTCATCGTATCGGCCGGCGTAGTAGAAAGTCGCTCCCATAAACGTGTTCATCACGAGCGAGGCCGGATCGAGTTCCAGCGCTTTTTTCATTTCCTGAACAGCTTCCTCCAACCGACCCGTAGCCGTTAGATAATGAATCGCGTACCACTGGTGGGCCGTGGGATAATCTGGCTTGAGTTCGATACTGCGCCTGAACTCTTTCTCCGCTTCGGACCAGTTCCAATCATAATTCATCAGAACATGCGCCAGCGAGGCGTGCGCTTCGGCGAGTGTGTTATCCAATGCCAGCGCTTTTGTTGCCGATTCTTTTGCCTTTGGCATTGCTTCATGCGGTGCGGCAAAATTGTAAAACGTCAGTCCAGTGTAGGAATCCGCCAACCCGACATAGCCAAGAGCGAAATTAGGATCGCGCTCGATGCTCTTCTGGAAGTGCTCGATCGCCTGTTTGATTCCGTCCGAAGTGCGCTTATTCCAAAAATAGCGGCCGCGCAGGTAGAACTGATACGCCTCGGGATTCGTGCTGTCGCCTTTGGCAAGCCGGCGTTGCTCTTCGCCGGTGAGTTTCAACTTCAACTTCGCTGTAACCTCTCGTGCGATTGCCTGTTTGACGGCAATCACGTCGGAAATTTTGCGGACGTATTCTTCGCCCCAAAGCTGCGCGCCTGTGACGGCGTCCACCAAATCTACCTGGATGCTCAGGGCGTCTTGGGATTGCCGCACTCGCCCTGTCAGGACCGCCGCCACTTTCAGTTCGCGCCCGACTCGCCGCGGATCAACATCCTTGCCTTTGTACTGAAAAGCCGTCGAGCGTGCGATCACTTTCAATCGCTGCAACTCGGTGAGACTATTGATCAGCGCCTCAGAAATTCCCTCCGACAAATACTCTGCATTCGGATCCTTGCTCGCGTTTTCAAACGGCAGCACAGCGATGCTTTTGTCGAGTGAGGTCGCCGTCGTTACGTTTCGATGCCAATAGAATGGCAGCGCCAGTGCCAAAGCAGCTATTGTCAACACGAGCACCAGAGCGGCGGGCGATCGCGTCCAGCGCAGCCATAAAGGAGCAGCGGCACGTTCCGATTCGGTTTCCAATTTGCGGCGAAAGTCTTTCAGAGCGTCGAGGAGCTCGTGTGCGCCGTGATAGCGCTCGTCGCGATCTTTGCGCAGCGTTTTGCTGATAATTTGCTGAAGCTCAGCGGGAGTATGCGCGGTATACCTCGCGAGGGACGGTGGCTCTCTCTCTAGAATCGAAGACATCACGTCTCTTGGTGTGTCACCGGCGAATGGCGCATGCCCCGTCACCATTTCATAAAGAACTACGCCGAGACTCCAGATATCGGTGCGTTTATCAATCTGCGCGCCGCACGCCTGCTCCGGCGACATGTAACTAGTAGTTCCCAATATCGATCCGAGATTGGTCTGTCCCAGTGTCACTGATTCTGCACCGTCCGCTGTCGCCCCTGGCACGCCGAAGGTCGCCGCGGCGACCGAAGGCGGCTCGGCGAAGGCGGATTCGGCGAGTTTTGCGATCCCGAAGTCGAGCACTTTCACATATCCGTCCGGCCTGAGCATGATGTTCTCCGGCTTGATATCGCGATGGACGATTCTCGCTTGGTGAGCAGCGGCGAGAGCACTGACTACTTGAATCGCTACGTCAACAGCTTCGCTCAACTGCATTGGCTCGCGCGTCAGACGTTGACGCAGCGTCTCGCCTTCGATCAGTTCGCTCGCTATGTAATGGATTGAGTGATCCTCGCCGATCTCATAAACCGTCAGAATATTTGGATGATTGAGCGCGACTACGGCGTGCGCTTCTTGTTGAAACCGCTTGAGGCGCGCAGCCTCGCCCGTAAAACGCATCGGCAGGAGTTTGAGCGCGGCTTTGCGCCCCGCGACAACGTCGGTGGCCAGATAGACTTCACCCATCCCGCCGGTGCCTATTGATTCAGAAATTTTGTAGTGGCCGATCGTCTGACCAACCAGCGAATCAGCTTGCTGAATAATTCTCGACGCGAGACCGACGGATGAGCTTTCTATAAACGGGCCTGCTCGTTGATCTGAAGCCAGAAGCACTTCAACTTCACGACGCAAAACCGCGTCGCCGCTGCAAGCCGTGTCCAGGAATGCGCTAACCTGGTCCGACTCTTGTTCCACCGCTGCAAGAAAGATTTCCTCAATCGT
>DATBDI010000063.1:0-1546 GCA_036270025.1 Candidatus Udaeobacter sp.
GCGATGCGCGCGCATGACATCAACCGGGTTAACGGCGATGGATGCTGTGGGACATTGGCGACGCGTTGGAGGTTGAAGCTAAGGGCGAGAGCGGCACTTGCCGCATCGCTCATGGACCGCAGGCGGCGATTGAGGTGGCGAGCGCGGTCAAGGCTTGAACGTGCGGATAGGCTGAGGGCAGCGCCATCTTGATGCGGGTTTTGAGCTCTTCGATGCGTACAGCGATCTTGAGAAACGCGCAGCGGATGGTCTCGAAGGTTGCTGTGCGCCAGATTGAGCGTTTTGGCGCGGCGCCCCTGAGTTCGTGCAGGAGCCAGTAAGCCCCCATGTGAAGGAACAGGCGGAACTGATTGGCCTCCCAGCGATGGCAGGAGGTGCGGTCGGAGCGCGTGTAGAGCTTCATGTCCTTGATGAGATTTTCCATGCGTCCGCGCGCGCAGTAGACCTTTTCGTAGAGGACTTTTGCCCGGCCTGGCAGGTTGGTGACGATGAAGCGTGTGTCGCTGCCTTGCTCGCTCGCCTCGACGCGGGCGACGACCTTGCGGGGCTTGCTCCAGCTGGCTGCGGCATAGCTGGTCTGGAAGAAGCGCCGCACCTTTTGCGCTTTTGACAACACCCGGCGTGTGGCGACGTCCTCGCTCCAGGGCCGCCCGATCTCGATCAAGCGCGTGTTGGTGGACAGTCCGAAGATATAGTCGCAGCGCTTCTCTTCCAGCAAGTCCATCACTTCAGGCGTCGCGAAGTGACTGTCACCGCGCACCATGATCCCGACCGCGGGCCAGTTGCGACGGATGCGACCGATGACGTGACGAAGGATTTGCTCGACTTCCTCGCCCGATGGCCGCTTGCCGGGGCGCAGCAGCGACAGCACGGGACGACCGGTCGTCGCCTCGAAGATCTGGATCGGCTGGAAGCAATAGCCGCCGGCATGGGTGTTGAACAATGCAAGCTGCTGCTGTCCATGCACAGCATCGTCCGTGTCGTCAATGTCGAGCACGATGCAGCGGGGGACGCGCTCAAAGCGGGCACAGAACAGATCGATCAGTTCAAGCCCCATGCGCGCAAGCTGGCGCCAGAACGGGGCGTTCTCCAGGCGCGAGAGCGTCGGTTGCGACATCAAGTCGGTATCCGACACCGGCAGGCGTCCGCATGCCATCTTCAAGGCAGGATCGCTGCGCAGCACATCAAGGTCGTCGCAGTCCTCATGGCCGCTGGCAATCGCGAACATCCGCGCCCGCGTCATGTCGCTGTAGCTGTGCGTGATCCGCGTGCGGTCGCGATCGTCAGGAATGTGCCGGCTGAGCACCGCGGCAAGACCGAGCTTCCGTTCGATCTCGCGCAGGATCAATACGCCGCCATTCGACGACAGCTTTCCACCATCAAACGTTGCAGTGATTGCTTTTCCGCCGACCGGTGACAGGCCGGGTAGAAATAGCGTAGCTTCCGTCATGGTGAGTGGGGCTTCCTGTTGGTCACGTACGACTTGTTTCACAACAGAATCATACGTGAGCCGGCCGGTTTAGTCTCCACTCACCTCCCAAAAACC
>DATBDI010000064.1:0-10450 GCA_036270025.1 Candidatus Udaeobacter sp.
CGCCACCGCCAGTACGCATCGCACAGGAGCCAATCGAGCTCTTCGGTGCCAACCACAAGGCAACAGTCGAGCGCGTCGTCGCTCAGCAGGTCTTCGGCCATTTTGATCGCCGCCAGCCCAACTGCGCCGTCGCCCACCAAAGTGTACGTCGCGCCTGTAATGCCGAGAATCGCCGCAAGATGACTCGCCGGCGCATTGAATACAGTTTCGGGAAACAACAGCGGACTGGCCTTCTGCGCGCCCGCCTCGACGATGTCAGCGTAAAAACGCTTTGTGTAAATCACGCCACCATTCGAGATGGCAAAGATCAGCGCGATCCGTTCGGCATTCCCCGAATCGATTTTGATTCCCGCAGCGCGCAATGCATCCATGCCCGCTGCTGCCGCAAATCGCGAAATCAGGCTCGCCCGCCGAAGTCGTGGATGTGCGAAACCTGAGACGATCGATTCAGGTACACGGAACGCACGGTACAAACGACTGCTGAAAGTTTCCGAAACCATGGTCGCGGATGCTTCGTGTCCTTGAAGCAAGCGCTCCCAAACTGAATCAACGCCAGTGCCAAGGGGAGTCACCCACCCCATGCCGGCGATTGCGGCGCTCATACTTCCAATGTTCGGATGAGAATCGAAGCGTTCGTGCCACCGAAGCCAAAGGAATTCGAAAGCGCCGAGAGTAGAGTAGCTGGTCGCGCCTCATTCGCTATGATGTTGAGATCGAGATCGTCATCCAAAGAGCTGAAATTGATGTTCGGAGGAAGGAGTTGATACTGGAGCGCCAGCAAACAGACGACGCCTTCGATCGCGCCGGCCGCTCCCAAAGAATGCCCCATCATGCTTTTGGTCGAGCTCACCGGCACGCCGTCGAACAATCTATCGATCGCTTTTCCCTCGGCTGCATCATTGAAGACGGTGGCGGTTCCGTGGGCGTTGATGTAATCGACTGAGTCCGGCGCGACCCCGGCGCTCTCGAGCGCTCGCTCCATCGCTTGCTGCGCGCCGACACCCTCAGGATTCGGCTGGGTGATGTGAAAATTGTCCGTGGAAATGCCGTAGCCGATAATTTCTGCCAACACAGGCGCGCCTCGTTCGCGAGCTAAATCGAGATTTTCCAACGCTAGTAGTGCAGCGCCTTCTCCCAAAACCATCCCAGTTCGGGTGCGATCGAACGGGCGGCATTTGCTCGGCGTCGATGCTTGCAACGAATCGAAGCCGACAAAGACCATTTCGGATAGTGCGTCATAGCCTCCGGTCAGTACGCGCTGATAGCGACCTGATCGCACACATTCAAATGCATGACCGATGGCGTTGGTTCCCGAAGCACACGCATTGGCGATGACCTGGCAAGGCGCGGAAATCCCAAAAGCCTCCTGCGCGTCGATGACTGGCTTTTGCGCCGGATAATTGGCGATCCACGTCGGCGCATGCCGCAGATCACCGGCGTCGCGTATCGAGCGGTAATAATTCTCGCCATACGACATGCCGCCGCTTGTTGTTCCAATCACCGTCATCTCCGGTGTGAATTGAGGCGCCTGCCTCAGAACTTGCTCCAACGCTTGAACCATCATGTAGGAAGCGCGATGCAGCCGTCGTGACCGAGGCCTGTTGTCCCGAGTCGCAAGCAAACGTTCATCGGAAATTTGCCCGGCGGTTTTGCATCGGCACTGCTCAACCGAAAACCGCGTGACTGGGCTCACGCAATCGCGCGAGCCGCGCAGCGAATCCAGTGTTTCGGCCAGCCCAAAACCGAGCGGGCTGACCACCCCTGCGGCCACAACTGCCACGCGCGTAGTGGCCTTTTTGCCGTTCGCCCTGTCAGGTTTAGCCATAGTTCAAAGGCCGAATTGCTCTACGAATTTCTATTGCTTTCGTATTCGAACCAATTTACAAGTCACCCCAAAAGGAGAAACGGAAGCCCGGAAGTTGGTGGATTGTCAGTTGAGTTTATTCAGCGACGATTTGAAATCCGATAAGCGGGAACAGTTACCAGGCTGCGTTTTCCAGAATAAACTCGATGGGAACTAAACTATACGTAGGCAATCTCCCCTTCAACACCACGGAGAACGAACTGCAGGAGCTTTTCGCACAGGCGGGAGCTGTACAGGAAGTCACTCTGATGCAGGACAGATTCACCGGCAAGTCGCGCGGCTTTGCTTTCGTGACTATGGGTTCGGAAGAGGACGCTCAGAACGCGATCTCGAAGCTAAATGGCCAGGCAATCGAAGGCCGGCCGCTGACCGTGAATGAAGCACGCCCACGCGAGGCCCGAGGCCCGGGCGGCGGCGGTGGACGTGGTGGTTACGGCGGCGGCGGTGGTGGTGGTGGTGGTGGTGGCTATGGCCGTCGGGACCGCGGTCAGCGCAGGGAGTAGAATACAAAAGCGGCCCGGACGGGTCGCCTCGGTTGCGAATCTCGGCGCAGTAAAGCGGTTCAACGTTCCGCTACGGGTGAGAATGGGCAGGGCTGGATTCGAACCAGCGAAGGCGTAAAGCCAGCAGATTTACAGTCTGCCCCGTTTGGCCACTTCGGTACCTACCCTTTTCTGCAAAACGGAGCACGCGCCGGGCCAGCCAGCGCGCGCGAAGCGTCATTGTCGATGTTTATCCGAAGAATTCAACGACGGCGTTGACCACGTATCGCTGCGCCTCGCGAGAAATCTCGGGATAAATCGGCAGCGCCAGGGTCTCATCGGCGGCTCGTTCAGTCTCCGGAAAGTCGCCTTTTTTACAGCCGAGATACGCAAAGCACTTCTGTTCATGCAGCCCGAGCGGGTAGTAAATCGCCGTCTCGATTTCGCGTTTGCCCAGGTGCTCTCGCAACGCATCGCGTCTTGGCGTGCGGATGACGTATTGATGGTAAACATGATGATTGATTAGTCCGCGGTCGCGATACGGCTCCGCTGGTAAAGTGATGTGGCCGGTCAAGCCCGCACGCGTGAATTCCGCGCGATAAAAATCCGCGGCTGCTCGGCGCGCGGCTGCCCACTTCTCCAAGTACGGAAGTTTGACGCCAAGAATTTTCGCCTGGATTTCGTCCAGGCGAAAATTGCCTCCAATTACATGATGAAAGTAGCGCGGTTCCATTCCATGTTCTCTTAAACTCCGCAGGTTTTTCGCCAGGTTCTCCTGCCGGCAAACGATCATTCCCGCGTCACCTGCAGCTCCGAGATTCTTTGATGGGTAAAAGCTGAAGAAGCCGACTTCGCCCATGGTTCCGGCTTTAGCAGGCGCATTTCGAAACTGATACTCTGCGCCGATGGCCTGCGCTGCGTCTTCGATCAAGTGAAGGTGGAACCGTTGCGCAATTTCATTTAGCGCATCCATCTCGCAGCACAGCCCGAACAAATGCACGGGCAGAATGGCGCGGACCGTTTCACCGGTTTGCGTTTTCCATGTGCCGTCGGAAGCAGGCTGAGAATCTCTCTCGATGCATTCCTGAACGGCAGACGGCCGGATATTACATGTTTGAGGATCGATGTCGGCGAAAAGCGGTGTTGCACCTACGCGGGCAATGCACCCAGCTGTGGCAAAAAATGTGTACGGCGTAGTAACAACGGCATCGCCTTTCCCAATTCCAAGCGCCATCAAGATCGCCAGCAAAGCATCCGTTCCGGATGAAACGCCCACCGCATGGGGCTCGTTGCAGTACGCGCAGATTGCCTTTTCGAACGCCTGCACTTGCGGTCCCGAAATGAAACGATGGCTTGCGAGGACCTGCTCAATTGCCGCACCGATCGGTTCAGCCAGAGCGGCATACTGTTCGCCAAGATCAAGCAGCGGCACGCGCATTGGGCAAGTAGCTTGGCAGCTTCGCCATGCCATTCAAGACGTTGTCGCACTACGCATAGGTTATTGAACCGGGCGTCCGCGCACGTTAGCCTTTTTGCATGGCGCTATTGCGCGGACTTTTTTGGATCGCCTTGTTCCTTGTTCTCGCTTTCTGCTTTGTTGTGCTATTCGAGTACGGACCCCGCGATTTCGGCAACGGGGTTCAAAAGGAGTACGCGCGAGTGAAATCCTTCGTCGTAAAACAAACGGAAAAAATCAGTAAGCCGAAGAAGGACCACTGAGTCCTGTTTCGATTGTTGCAAGCGTCTCTATCGGCAGAGGAGCAAAAAAGTCTTTTGCACTGTCGATCTCCAAAACCGGGCGGGCGAGATGCGCCGCCAGAACAGTAGTCTCCGGAGTCGGAGCAATCGCGCCTTGTGCGGCAATGTCGCATGCAGCCAGTTGCTCGATCACGCGCGAAAGTTTTTCGCCCAAATTGCGATTGTCTGTGAATTGAACTGTGCAAATGCCGGGTCCGGTCGCTTCTACAAAAGGAGAAAGAGTAAATGCGTATTGAAGTAACGTCTGCTGAATCGATTTTTCCTGGCTGCAGGAACGAACTTTGATCACGACCTGCAAACATCGCGCCAGAGCCTGACTCGGAGTCATTCCCTTCCGAATGCCGAATTGTTCCGCCAGGGCATTGAGTTGAATGATCACCGGTTTTCTCTCCTGCTCCTCGATCAATGCTACCGGTTTTGCGCCAAGTTCCGGCTGATGCCGGGTAGCTGCCTGCAAATAGAAATTCGGCAGATAGATTGTCGCAAACATCGCTTTAGCCGATCTCCGATTTCTGATTTCCGATTTCTGCTTGAAAACGAGATCGTTTCACGTCGATCCGGATCTGCGAAATGGCATTTTGTAACGTTTCGAGGTTCCACGAATTTTCGAGGACAAGTTTCAGTTGAGCGCTGGCAACCATTTCGTACGGAGTCAGCACCAGACATGCTGTGGGAACTAATTCCACCAGCCGCTGCAAGCGGTACCAGTTAGTTTGCGGAATTTTGCGCAATTCTTCCGTCGAGTTCAGCACCAGATCGAGCATTAGCAGCGGGAAATTGCCGTCCCGCAAAAGCAGGTCAGCCGCTCTGATCGCTTCAGATGCTTTGCTACAACGCACCCAAAGCAAATGTCGTAGTGAGCAATCATCCAACCCACACGGATCGAACGAATCGCGCCCATCAATCAGCGCCAGAAAATAATTGTCGCGATATGCGGTGTGGATGAGAGCGTGAATGATGGACGCGCTTCCAGCGCTTGTTCGCGGGCTGGTCAATTCCGTGAGCGCGCCTCGGGGCAATCCGCCGCCACTCGATCGATCCAGCAAAGGTAAACCAGTGACCAGACGGGTTGTAGCCGTCGGTGGAGGTTGAGGAAAACGCTCGGCTAGCAGTTTCCGGAGATCGATAATCTTACTGCTGCCAGGCATCGATCATAAGATCGCGCCGTTTTGAATACGTTCAAGTGAACGTTTTACACTGGTAGGGCGCGTCACTCCGTGCGCGCCGTCACGTGAATGGCCAATGGCGGCGTGCAGAGGACTGCCCGCCCTACCAACTTGCGACCTATTGTCGCTTCCTGCGCTCCTGCTTCCGGATTAGCGACACCATCACGCCTTGGATCTTCAGCTCGCGCGCTGGAACCAGATCAGGATAGCGCGGGTTTTCCGCTTTGAGATACGGTCGTCCACGATCGACGACATAGCGTTTTAACGAGGTTTCACCGTCGATCAACGCCGCGACGATATCGCCGTTCTGCACTTCTTTCCTGTCTTCCAAAATTACAATGTCGCCATCAACAATGTGCGCGCCAATCATTGAGTCGCCGCGGACCCGCAGTGCAAAGGTGCCGCGGTTTTTTAGCACGTTGGCTGAAAGCACATCCAGGGACACATGGCCTTCCACCGTCTGCTCGGTCAGCGCTGACATCCCCGCCGGGATTTGCCCGTAGATCGGAATATCAGTAATCCTGACTTTCATCACCGGCGTAATCAGGGCCCGGGCTTTGCGAGCGTGCCGATTGAGAAAGCCTTTTCGCTCGAGTGCGGCAATGTATTGCATCACGGAAGTCTGACTGGCGAAGCCGAAATGGTTCTGAATTTCACGCGTGCTGGGTGTGATCCCGTTTTCGCGTTGCTCACGCTGAATGAAATCAAGCACGCCTCTCTGCCGTTCCGTCAGCATGGTTGAATAATCATTGAAGCGAGTCGACAAAGCAAGTTCAAATGAACAGATCGGCGAGTGCTTTGGTAGGGCGGGCAGTCCTCTGCACGCCACGGGATGTTATGACCGACGGCGCGCACGGAGTGACGCGCCCTACCATGCCAAGCGAGTCGAACGAGCAACCGAGGAATCTCACGCAGGCTTCTAAGTCACGCTGTCTGATCAGTCCGAGTCCAAGCTCCGACTGTGAGGTCCCTCGCTTCGCTCGGGATGACGCAGCAGCTACAGGCGCATCAGATCGACCAAAAACTGGCACCACAGATAGATCATCCCGCGCGAGCTGTCATTCCGAGCAACGCGAGGAATCTCACGCAGGCTGCTAAGTCACGCTGTTTGATCAGTCTGAGTCCAAACTCCGGCTGTGAGGTCCCTCGCTTCGCTCGGGATGACGCCGCAGCTACAGGCGCACCAGATCGACCAAAAACTGGCACCAGAGATAGATCATCCCGCGCCAGGAATATTTTACGTCGCCAGTTGCAGTCTGCTTGAGGACACCCTTGTGAATGTTATGCGCAATCTGGTCGCGCAGATCCTTCTCCATCTCAGCTTCAATCTGTTCTTCGTTAAGAGGATCGATTTTAGCCGAATCAACTCCGTTTCGGCGGAGAAAGTCGCGATGACTTTGGTACAGCTGCCAGAACGATCGGTCCGGCCGCTGGCGATTGATACGGAAAAGAGGTGTGAGCTTCAACCCGTACGACAGCGGATAATTCCACGTCGTCCAAGCCGTCCCGTCGTTGGCACGTGACGAGATGCGCAAATAGTAGAATGAAAAATCACGCTGCTCGTTCAGGCAGATCGCGGCCTGCGCTCGATCCTCTTCCCTGTAAAACAACCGAAAAAATTGCCGGTAATCTTCCCAATCCCAACCGGCGTCGCCCACATGCACGAAACCTTCATCCTCGATCTCGCGCGTGATTTCACTGAGCGCCGGAAAAGTGTCCGAGGATGGCGGGCTTTTCGGCCGAAGTTGTTTTTCCTTCGGAAGCCGCAGCGCGCGGATTCGGGTGAGAATTTCCAACCAGGGAAGAAAAAGCCAGCCCACCGCGGCGGTCAAACCCCACATCCAACTGGCGGTGATGAAATAAACCGCGAGAAAAGTAGCCGCGAGAATACCGAGCGCGCCGGCTTTTTGCGTATACGAGTTTTGAAAACTGCGCAGGCCAACGCTGAGCACGGCCACGCCAAGTGTAAGAAAAACGCCGAAAAGCATCACGGCTTGATTTCGTACTCGTTCAGGAATTTTTGCAGCTGATCGGTATCGAAATTGGCCAGAACTTTGTCGCCCGCCACAAAGGTCGGGACATATGTTTGCGCGGAAAGCCTCTTCATGTCCTCGTACGCGGCGCGATCTTTACCCACGTCAATCTCGTGGAAGCGATACCCTTTCTCGCTCAGATAATCCTTCGCATCAATGCACCACGAGCACCACTCGCGACTGTAGAGCTTCAATTCCATCGGCAGTGCGGAATTAATCGACTGCGACTGCGCAGTCAACTCAGATGACGCCACGCGCGATTGCGCGTTCAATACGCTTTCGCCCACATTACGTGCCGGGCGCTCGGTTCGCCGGTGAAAATGCATTGCCCAGCCTCTGATGCATCAACAAGCGGAATGACCCGAATAGTTACTTTCAGGTCGTTCTTAATTTGGTCTTCGACGTCGCGAGAGCCGTTCCAGTGCGCCAGGGCAAAGCCACCGTGGATCTCCGGTTTCGCGGGATTTTTTGCCGTGAAGAAATCGTAAAATTCCTCTTTCGAATTGATCACGCACGTATTCGTGTCCCGAAACGTCTTCGCTCGCGCATACAAGGAATCCTGAATCGACGCGAGAATCTCCGGCGCACGCGCGATCAATTCTTCCATCGGCATCGACTCTTTCGTTTTTACTGGCTGATCACGCCGGCTGACTTCCACCGAATTTTTTTCCAGATCGCGCGGGCCAATTTCAACGCGCAACGGGACGCCTTTCTTGATCCATTCCCAATTCTTTGCGCCGCCGCCGAGATCGCGGCGATCGACCAACGCTTCGATAGGAGTGTCGGCGTAGCGGGTCTCGCGCAGACGGGTGGCAAGTTTATCGCAGGCCTCCAACACCGCAGCGCGACTTTGCTCCTTCGGTGTGACTGGAATGATTGCAATTTGCGTCGGCGCAATGCGCGGCGGCAGAATGGCTCCGTCGTCGTCGCTATGCATCATCACAACCGCGCCGACGAGCCGTGTGCTAAGGCCCCAGCTCGTCGTCCACCCAAACTCCTGTTTGCCGTCCCGGTTTTGAAATTGAATGCCGCTCGCGCGGGCGAAGTTCTGCCCAAGAAAGTGCGAAGTCCCAGCCTGGATTGCTTTGCGGTCCTGCACCATCGCTTCGATCGTCAACGTCTGCACAGCGCCGGGGAAACGTTCACTTTCGGATTTTTCGCCGGTGAAAACAGGTAGCGCCAGATGATCGCGAGCAAAGCGTTCGTAGATGTCGAGAATCAAGCGTGCTTCAGCGCGCGCTTCAGCCTCAGTCTCGTGGACGGTGTGGCCTTCCTGCCAAAGAAACTCGGTTGTCCGCAGAAACAAACGCGGCCGCATTTCCCAGCGGACGACGTTCGCCCATTGATTGATGAGAATTGGGAGGTCCCGATATGACTGCACCCATTTCGCGTAGCTCGCTCCGATGATCGTCTCCGAGGTTGGCCGGACCACAAGCGGTTCTGTCAAAGGGCTCCCCGGCTTCAATTTTCCATCGGCGTCTGCTTCGAGACGCGTGTGCGTGACAACAGCGCATTCCTTCGCGAATCCTTCGACGTGTTCTGCTTCCTTCGCGAAATAACTCAGCGGAATAAACAGCGGGAAATACGCGTTACGATGTCCCGTTGCCCGAATCATTGCATCTAGCTGGCGCTGCATGTTCTCCCAAATGCCGTATCCCCACGGCCGAATGACCATGCACCCGCGCACGTCCGACGGCTCGGCCAATTCCGCAGCGCGAATGACTTGCTGATACCATTCTGGAAAATCTTCATCCCGTCGCGGTGTGATCGCGGTCTTTGTTTTCGCTGAAGTTTCCATGGTACGAATCGGCGTTTCACAGAAACGCCCCACAATTGTAGGGCGGCTGTGTCAGTCGCCAAGAGCTGTTTTTGCCCAGTAGCTCAAGGACGCGCGTCAACGAATTGTGCATGTAAAGGAGTCATTGCTTCGGGTTGACAGGCCCTTCTGCTCCTCGTAGTTTCGTGCTCTTTTTCTGCAATGAAAACCTTTTCCGCCAAAGCCAGCGAAGTCCCACGCAAGTGGTGGATCATCGATGCCTCAGACCAGGTGCTGGGGCAGGTCGCGGTAAAGGCGGCAAACCTGTTGCGTGGAAAAGAAAAGACCCTTTTCACGCCCCACGTGGACACCGGTGATTTTGTGATCGTGGTCAATGCAGAAAAAGTTCGACTGACCGGAAAGAAAGAAGAACAAAAGACCTACATGAGTTTTTCAGGTTACGTCGGCGGACACAAATCTGAGAGTGCCCGGGCACGTCGAGGTCGGCATCCAGAGTTGCTGATCGAGCGCGCGGTGCGGGGAATGATTCCGCACAACCGGCTGGGCCGACAGGTTTATCGGAAATTGAAAGTCTATCGAGGCGATGCTCATCCGCATGCGGCGCAGCAGCCACAGGCGGTCAAGCTAGCCTCGAGGAAATCGTAATCGTATGGCGCAAACAGAAGAATTCGCTGCCACAGGCCGCCGCAAAACGTCGGTCGCGCGTATTCGCATGACACAGGGTAGCGGGAAAATCGACATCAACGGCCGTAGTTTCGAAGATTATTTTCCCACGGCGCCGTTACAAAATCTGGTGCTCCAACCGCTGCAAACTGCCAAGGCAGTGAACACCTATGACCTGTGGATTAATGCCAGCGGCGGCGGCGCGATCGGACAGGCGGGTGCGGCACAGCTGGCTATTGCGCGAGCGCTTCTTCAGGTCGACGGCAATTTGCGAGGCGCACTCAAAGCAGAGGGTTTGCTCCGGCGCGACCCGCGTATGAAAGAGCGAAAAAAGTCGGGGCAGCCCGGCGCACGCAAACGTTTCCAGTTCTCGAAACGCTAGTATCGAGGCCAATCGCTGTAGCCACGGCCCTGCGGGCCGTCAGCCGAGCGAAGAAAAGCGGCGTCTGCCGAACCGGCCACAGGCAGGTGGCTACAACTGTAGCGGGTGCGATTAAGGTTTCTTCGGCGAAGGCGGAGCTGCAGGCGCCGGCGGTGCGGCAGGTGCTGGAGGTCGGGCCAGCATCGGCGGAACCCCTGGGTTTTGTGCCGACGTCGGCGGCGGTGACGGTGGGGTACTCGGTTTCAGCAACCGCAATTGCTGCATCGCCTCGCCAGCCCAAAAGCTGGTTCGGTATTGCGTTAGAATTGTTTCGCAGACATGACGC
>DATBDI010000065.1:0-36963 GCA_036270025.1 Candidatus Udaeobacter sp.
CTTCCATCTCAAGGACAACTTTCGTTTCCCTTATGCCGCGATCGGCTTCTCGGATTTTTGGCGGCGGTGGCACATTTCGCTTTCCACTTTTCTTCGCGATTACCTTTACATTCCGCTCGGTGGCAATCAGGTCAGACCGTTCCGTGCGGCGCTTAATCTTGTCATCGTCATGTTCCTCGGTGGACTTTGGCACGGTGCGGCCTGGACTTTTGTTGTTTGGGGTCTGCTGCACGGCTCTTATTTGGTGGTCGAACGCATCTTTCGCGTTTCGTTCGAACACAAACCGTGGGCGAGCACGTTACCTGTTCGCGTCCTCGCCGGTTTCGTCACTTACGCGGCGGTTTGCGTTGCGTGGGTGTTTTTCCGCGCGTCCGATTTTACGATTGCGAGCCGAATGCTCGGCGGGATGTTCGGCCAACATCCACACGGCGATGCGATTCTTTCCACGCGTGAATTGTTGCAAATTGGGAGCGTCACCGCCGGTTTGATCGCGATGCATTGGGCGATGCGCGATAACACATTTGAGACGGCGGTAATGCGTTTGCCGCCCTGGACGATCGCGGCCATGGGGTCCGCGATGATATGTGCCATCATTGTTACTCAAGGAAGCAGTAATGCCTTCATCTATTTCCAATTTTAAAGAACGCCTCCGGCTGCCACGCTTGTTCTTCCGCACACCTTCGCGGGAAGAACAGATCCACGGCGGGCCGCCTCTCGAATTTGAACGGCCGATTCCGCCCGCGCCCTGGCGCGGAATCGCCGTTGTGGTCACTATCGTCGTCATCGCCGCGACCGCGGCGTGGGAGTTGTACTGCCGCTCGCTTGGTTACGCGCCGACGCTCAATGACAACGAAGATCTTTGGACGCTGAGACGCCGTGTCGTTGAGCCGGAATCCATTGTTATTATCGGCGATTCACGCGCGTGGTTCGATGTCGACCTGGATGAATTCCAAAAAGGTTTGGGCAAACGACCAATCCAACTCGCGATGGCTGGCTCGACCGTTTTGCCTGCCCTGGCGGATCTGGCGGACGACAAAAATTTTCACGGCACGATCATTTGTAGTGTTGTCCCGTATTTGTTTTTCGCGCCCCCCGGCTCTCCGCCGATGGAGCGTGCTGAAAAAGGCGTAAAGCGGTTTCACAATCAAACGCCCGCCCAGCGTGTCAGCGAATACCTCGCGATGCCGCTGGAAGAACATGTCGCGTTTTTGAAACCGGATGATTTAAGTCTCGAAGCGCTTTTGAATCAATTGCCGATTCCGAATCGTCCGGGTGCGCTCGTGCCACCGCGGTTTCCGCCCTACTTTCAAACTGAGGATCGCGAGCGTCGCGCGCGAATGTGGGAGAAATGCGCTGAACCCGGGAGCGAATTAGCGAAACAAATCCAACAAATCTGGATTCCACTCTTCACGCCGCCAGCGCCTCCCACCTACATCCCGAAGGACGTTTTCTTCGCGAAAATGAATGAAGGAATCCAAAAACGTTTTGCTGACGTGACCGCGGCCGTGGAAAAAATCCGATCGCGGGGTGGAAAGATTGTTTTCGTTCGGTTTCCACACACTGGTGGGTTGAAAGAACTCGAAGATCGGATCACGCCGCGGGAAAAGACTTGGGGTCCGCTTTTGAAAATGACCGGTGCGCCCGGAATTTATTACTCTGATTTTCCCGACCTCTCCGGATTCAACTGTCCGGAGTGGTCGCACTTGTCTGCGGGGGATTCGGTCGAATTCAGTAAACGTCTTGTCCCACATGTACGCGCCGCATTGAAGATATAAGTGCCGCTTGCCGCCCGGTTTGAAGGCATTGCGAACCTAACGGGCAGACCATTCCAAGCGCACGCGCGCGCGAGGGAATTTTTTCACGGTCGCCCAGCCTCAGATGCCAATCCACCCGATCAGCCATTCGCGAGAACGGCCCAATGATTTATGCGACTGCAGCCTGCGGATTATTCGTGGTTTTTTACGAATTTCCCGTTCGGATCAACCTCGAATCCCGACGCTTTGCCGTTCGCTGTGACGAAGACCTCGTAGTTCCACCTGCCATCGGGATCGTCTTCCCTTAATACCTTAATGATATTTCCGCCTGCAGCCTTTTCTTTAATTGTCTCCTGGACGGATGCGGGGAGCGACTTTAGGTCGAACTTTTCTCGCGGATGTTTTCCGGGTTGAGCGGCCGCGCCCAAAGTAAGCCCGACGCCGATCGCCATCGCTAGGACTGCTTTCGTCGTATTCATAGTTTTTCACGCTACTGCCCTCTAAGGCCGTCCAAAGATTTTGTCATTACAATGTTGTAATGACCATCAGTTCCAGAGACGCCGTCATCCAGATTCTTGTTTGAGACAGCTCCACGCGCACGCGATAGGCGCGCAACACGACCCGTGAACAATTCCACGCGCGCGCGAAGGAATTCTTTCCGCGGACTGCACGTTGGCGGAGGATACCAAACTTTGGCGCATCTCTTATGTTATGCCTTAGCCTCCTTGTGACGGATTAAGAGGCAAGCGACCCTAACGGGATTCGAACCCGTGTTACCGCCGTGAAAGGGCGGTGTCCTGGGCCTCTAGACGATAGGGTCATCCGGCAGCTGCCGGACGGCCAATATCGGAATTGCCACTCTTACACGCAAGGCAAATCGCCACCAAGATTTGGAGTGCGCGGACATGTCCGCGCTTCTCAAAGCGGCGACATGTCGCCGCACTCCAAAAGGTAAATTGCCGAACTGTTGCAAACCTTGCGCCCAGAGCGAATTGAGACGCCGCACAGCGCCGTGGCTACAGAACCGAATGAAGCTCGTGAATCAACGCCGCTGCGCGCGCGGTTGCCCCTTGATGCGTCTTCAACACTTCACGAGCGTTGTTGACGAGTCGCTGGCGGGCTTCGCTGTCGCACAGGAGACCAGCGATGGCCCGTTCGAGTGCATCGGCGCCGGGGACTTCGATCGCGCCGTGTTTTGTAACAAGTACCTTCGCAAGTGTGCCGAAGTTTTCCATGTGCGGACCGAACACCACGGGCTTGCCAACCAAGATCGGTTCGACGGGATTTTGGCCGCCATGTGCAGTGAGGCTTTTGCCCATGAACACAACAGTAGCGATGCTATACCAGCGTTGGAGTTCTCCCGTGGTGTTGAGAAGGACGCAGTCAGCCTCATTCAATCCATGGTCACTAGCTTCGCTCGCGAGCGCGATGCGCAATCCCAACGCATTCAGTTGAGCTCGGATTTCCGGCAGCCGTTCCACGTGGCGCGGTGCAATGAACAGGCGCAATGATGGAAATTGACGACGTAATCGAAGAAAAACTTCGGCCAAAATTTCTTCTTCACCGCGGTGCGTGCTGCCGCCAAACAAAACGGCGTGATCCTGACCGACGACCGACAACGCATCCGAGTCGCCTTCGCTTAGCTTCGGCGTGGCAGGCAAGGACGCGGCTGCAGGATTCCTCTCCGGCTGAACGTCAGGATCGTATTTGACGTTGCCAGTGACCTGGATGCGATCGCGCGGAACGCCCAACGCTGACCAGCGGTCGACGTCCTGGCATTCTGGCACGCAGGCCAAATCGAGAAGTCGAAAAGTTGGCGCGACAAAATATCGAAACCTTCGATATCTTGCTTCAGAGCGCGGGGATAACCGCGCGTTGACCAGCGTAAGTGGAATGCCGCCCGCGTGTGCCTGGGCGGCAAGATTGGGCCAGACCTCCGCTTCGACGAGAACGATCCGCACCGGACGAATCACTGAAAAGGCGCGTCGCATTATCGGCCAATAATCGAGCGGGCTGTACATGACTTTGACCCACGACGGGGCCTTTTGCTTCGCCAAGGCGAAACCGGTTGTAGTCGTCGTAGTCAAAACGCATCGCAGATCCGGCTCCAGAGCGCGCAACGAGTTCGCCAGTCTTAACGCAACATTGACTTCTCCGACACTCACCGCGTGCAGCCATGTCGATCTTCGGTCCGATAAATGGGCACGTAGTTCGCGACCATAAATTCCCAGACGTTCTCCAAATTTCTCGCGATAGCCGCCGCGACGCACCATTTTTCTGAAATAGCCGGGCAAAAACAACAAGAGCCCAATCGGCCAAAGCAGATTGTAAATGAAGCGAATCACAACATTCCCCAACATTAGATGCCCGTTCTGCAAAGCGACGCGAGGACTCGTCGCACTCCAAAAGCTTCGCGAAATAAAGTCATCTGCTCAGGAATGTTGCATAGAGATTGTCGGGGGGAAGCTGCCAGCTTCCCCTACAGCCTTTTGCGAACTCGGAATGACAGCTTCAATCATTTTGCACGTAGTGCTGGACTCGCGAAAGCTTTCGGAGTTGGAGTGCGGTGAGTCCTCGCACCGCTTTGGGAGAGAAACAGCACTTCCGTTGCGCCATATGTTTTCTGACGCGTGATCTGCCAGAGCTTCATTTCGGGAAGAACTTCCCCAGGACGTTTCTCTAAAACGAACATGCCGGCAGGATCGAGCAACTGGGGCAATTGTTTATTTGCGAGCAATTTTTCGGTGAAGCTCTCACCCGCTGGGGTCTTGTCGTAAGGCGGATCAGCAAAAATGACTTCAAAGGTTTGCGCGCCCGGGGCTTGCTGGAGAAAGTCAAACACGTCCCGCTGTCGAACGCGTCCGCTTAGCTTTGTTTTCGCAAGATTACTTTCGATCACGCCGGCGGCTTCGCGATTTGCCTCGACAAAGATGACCGAAGCGGCGCCGCGACTCAGCGCTTCGATTCCGAGACCGCCGCTGCCGGCGAAAAGATCGAGGACGCGCGCACCGATGATAGCGTCTCCCAGGCTGGAAAAAATCGCGGCCTTCACGCGATCCATTGTCGGCCGCACACCTCGTTTTGGAACTGCCAGGCGGAGCCCGCCGGCGCTGCCGGCGATGACCCTCATGGCGAAGCGACCGGCGTTGGTGTCGCAGTAACTTCGGGCGACGGTTCGTCGGGCGAAGCAGAGGGCGACGGCGTGGCAGAGATCGCCTCGTCGATCTGCTTCTTCTTGTTCTTCTTTGGTCGATCTCTCTTTCCGCCAAAGAAGCTGTTGATCATGTTGCTAAGATCGCGTCCTACGACCCGGTCCATTAGGTTCGTGCTTGGTCGATCGACAGTGCCGCCTACATGAAAGTCAATAGCCGTGTAACCAGGTTCGTTAGTGGGTTGAAAATTTGCGCGAATCGCCTTGAAAAGCTGACTTCGAATTCTTTCGTTAATCGCGAGCTGTGAATCGAGATTTAATTTACCGTCGAATCCCGCTGTGCCGGACGCGGTGAGGCGAATATTCGGGGAGCGCAAAATCAGTTCGTCAATCGTGACGAAGCCCGGACTCAGATGATATTTTGCCTGGGCTTGTTCCAGCTGAAGCTCTTGCAGTTCTTCGATCTGGAGAAGTTGCCCGAGCAAAACGAGCAAGCTGTATTGTTGAACTCGGCCGTCCCGCAGCGAAATTTCGCCTTTGCCAACGAGCGCGTTCGGATCAGCAGTTTTCCCGGAAGCCTGAAAACTGCCCTCCAGTTTGCCTTTGACCATTCCCTTGGAACCGCCGGCATTCTCGACGATCTGGTCAGCGAGCACATCGTGAAACTTTACAACAGTGGTGAATGGAGAGTCCTCCGCTTCAGGTTGCATGGCAAAGTAGCCGTTGATCTCGCCGCTGGCGGCCTGCGCCGAAATTTTCGAAAGCTCGAGCACGTCGGGCTCGTACCGAAGTGGCGATCGCAGTTCTTCGAGATAAAAGCGGTTTCGCAACGAAATTCGTTTCACCTTCGCGTTCCCGTGAAGCGCTGACGCGCTGCGGATGCTGGTGCGAAAGTCCAGGCCTTTGAAACTCGCGAGGAGCGCGCCAGCGGCATCGAGAAAAGTGAAATTGCCGTCCTTAATGGTGACCCGCCGAACTTCCGGAGCCACTGCGAATCGTGATTCTGATCTAGGTGGTCTGCTGGTGGCCATCTCCTCAACAGGCGAAACATGGGTCGCGTTTGTTCGGACTGCAGGCGGCGCGTTGGCCTGGACGGAATCGTGTGGTGGTGGTGGTGGTGGCGGCGGCGGGGAGACACGTGGAAGCGGCTGTGCAGAAACAACAGGTGATTGTGCTTGTGATGAACCGGGTAACCGCCATTTCCCTTCCGCATTCTGTGGCCAGACTACGTTCGGTTTGACGAGGGACACCTCGTTGATCACAAGCCTTCGCGAAAAAAGAGAAACGAATCGAACCCGCAACCGGAACGTTTTTGCTTCGAGGAAATGCTTCGGTCCCGCCGGGGAACTTTGCGGAATGGTAATGCCGGTCAGTTCCAGTCCCCCCCACGGCGTCACGCTCATGCTGCGAATTTGTAGCGTTGTGCCGATCGCTCTGCTCAGTTCCTGCTGAATCTTTGCTTGTGCGCCTTTGGATTGCACATACAGATTCACGCCCAGCAAGAGAACCGCAGCGAGCGCAATGACCGCCCCCGCAACAAAGAACACAATGCGGCGCAATTTTTGCACTGTCAGAGGTTACCCACCCCGACTGTGAAGAAAAGGTTAAAGCCCTCGGCTATCCTCTCCTGTGACTGATACACTTGTCATTGTAAATCCCGTGGCTGGCAGTCCCGAGAAGATTCGGGATTGGCAGGAGCGCGTCCAATCAATCGTGCAGAATTGTCCGGTTCGCGCCACGTCGAATCCACGTGAAGCAGAAGCGCTGGCTCGGCGCGGTGTTGCCGAGGGTTTCACGCGCATCGTTGCAGCCGGCGGCGATGGTACGATCAATGAGGTCGCGAACGGTCTCGCCGGCAGTGGTGCGGCGTTAGGTGTTCTCCCCCTCGGCACGGTCAACGTCTTTGCGATGGAGCTTGGCCTGCCGTCGCAGAATCTGGAGCTTTGCTGGGAGATTATCCGGGGAACGAATGTTCGTCTCGTCGATCTACCGAGCGCGAATGGAAAATATTTCGTGCAACTCGGAGGCGTCGGGCTCGACGCACAGGTCGTTAAGGAAACCAGTCTCGCGCTCAAGCGCAGTTTCGGACCACTGAGCTATCTCATATCCGCAGCACAAATTGCGGCACGGCAACCGCCCAGGCTCTTTGTTGAATCGGACCACGCTCCTGTGGAGGAAGGATCGTTTGTTCTGATCGGTAACGGACGATTGTATGGGGGACCGTTCCCGTTCTTTAAGCAAGCCATTATCGACGACGGTCTGTTCGACGTGGTGGTGTTCAAACGGCTCGGTTATCTGGAAATCATCAAATATCTGCAGGATGTATTCTTTAGCTCAGACATCCGAGCCCCTGAGGTTGAGTATTTTCAGACGCAACACCTCCGCCTGACCAGCGAACAGGATGTGCCTGTAGAACTTGACGGCGAACTGGCCGGCAGTTGTCCAGTTGAGTTTCGAATCGACAAAAAAGCCCTGCGGGTCCTGGCGCCATCTCCAGCGGAGTAGCGCGGTGCGGCAGGCAATCTGGTGTTTCCAACAAATCGCGTGATGTTTTGAGCGATGCAGGAAGGGCACAATTGGATTCGGGAAAAAGCGGCCGCTTCACTGAACCCGCCACAGGTCGAGACGACGCTGGTGCAGCTCAGCGAGCGCTGGCCCCCAGACGGGCCGCCCTTCGTCGAAGTGGTCGAACAATTTCCGCTTGGCGAATCAGCGCTCCTGCATCTTTTTGGCGCTTCCAGCATTTGCGCGACGAGACTCGCTGGACATCCCGAGACACTTTTATGGCTGTCGCAACCTGAAGTCTGTCTCGTTGCGCGCAGCTCTGCTGAGATGCTTGGCGAGTTGCACGGGTTGGCCGGCGATTGGGTTGCAAACGACGATTTTGCCGCACTGCGTTTCTGGAAGGGTCGCGAAATGACGCGTGTTGCGCTTCGCGAACTTGCGAACGTAGCACCGCTGGAAGAGACCACGGGTGAGCTTTCACACATCGCGGAGATCTGTGTTCGCCGCGTTTTGGAGCACTGGGATACCGAACTGCGGAAGCGTCACGGTTCGCCGGCAGCGCAATTTGCCATTCTCGCGCTGGGAAAACTCGGCGGCGGAGAACTCAATCACAGCTCTGATGTGGATCTTCTTTTTCTCTACGACGAAGAAGGCCAGCTCACGGCGCGTATTTCGCATCACGAGTTCTTTAACCAGCTGGCGAAAAAACTTCTGGAAACGTTTTCTACGCCCCATCGCGTCGGTTCCCTTTTTCGCATCGATCTGCGCCTGCGCCCCGAAGGCGCGGCAGGTCCACTGGCGCGCTCTCTGGAGAGTATGGAAAATTATTACTCGGGGTTCGGCGAAACCTGGGAACGCCTTGCCCTGATCAAAGCGCGCGGCATCGCCGGTAGCCGCGAGCTGCCATACGATTTTCTGCGGCAACATCAGCCATTCATCTATCCGAAGATCACGACACCCGATTTGCTGGATGAGATTGCAAACATCAAGCATCGGATCGAGCGCGACATTGTTGGGGCGGAAAAGCTGGAGCGAGATGTGAAGCTCGGGCGCGGCGGCATTCGAGACATCGAGTTCGTCGTCCAATCGCTGCAGCTGATCCATGGATCGCGGCATCCATTCTTGCAGGAACCGAGCATGCTGAAAGCGTTGCGCGCTCTGCGGGAACTGGACCTCCTCCCCCGCGGTGAAGTTTTGGCCTTGGACAATGCATACCGCTTTCTCCGTCGCGTGGAGCATCGTCTTCAGATCGAGGCAGAACAGCAGACCCATACTGTTCCAGATGAACCTGAAGCTTTGCAGCGTCTCGCGCTCAGCCTTCGTTTCTCTTCAGCCGACGAGTTTACAGCGGCACTTCACGCCCGGATGGCAACAGTCCGGCCAATTTTTGAAAGGATCATCTCGGAGACGCCTGCGGAATCCACCAATACTAATCTCGAAGCTTTCAATGAACCACAACGAGCAGAAAAAGCGCTGAGAGATCTTGAACAAGGCCCTTCACGTTTCCACGTCGCGCCGCGGACGCGGCGGATCTTTCACAAGCTGCGGCCGGCGTTGCTGAATTGGCTGACGAAAGCTGCCGACCCGGATGCAACTCTGAACCAATTCGTACGCTTCGTGGAAGCGTATGGGCTGCGCAGTTTGCTTTTCGAGCTCCTTGTCACAAATCCGAAGTTGCTCGAGCTCGTCGTGAAGACATTCGACGCGAGTCGCTTTGCCGCCGAGCTGTTAATTCGCCGGCCGCAACTTCTTGAAGACATCACGCGCGATCCAGCGTTTGATGAACCGCGAACAACAGCGGAAAATCTCCGGCGCCTCGACAGATTCGGCGCGGACGCGAATAATCTCGATCCTGTCCGCGCGTATCGGCAGCGGCAACTGCTGCGCCTCATCCTGCGCGATGCGCTGGGACTTGGCAGCCCGGCAACAACATTCGCCGAGCTTTCCGATTTGGCCGAGGCGTGTCTTGTTTTCACAGCCAGATTGCTTGGGAACGAGCAATTAACCATCATCGCGCTCGGGAAATTTGGTGGACGCGACCTCAGTTACGGCGCGGATCTGGATGTCTTGTTCGTCGGCGAGGATACGCGCGGTGCACAGAATCTCGTCACCGCCATGATGCAGCGAACTGCCGAGAGAAAGATCTGGCCGGTGGATGCAAGGTTGCGCCCCGAGGGGGAAAAGGGCCCGCTCGTTTGCTCGCTTGAGACCTACGAATGGTATTACGCAAACCGCGCGCAGTCGTGGGAGGTGCAAGCGCTGACCCGCGCGCGTCCTCTCAGCGGTCCGCTCCAGAACGAATTCATGGAGCTTGCAAAACGCGCATGGCGTCGCGCAGGCCAATCCCCCGATCTAATACAGAGGATCGACAACATGCTCGAACGCATTCGACGCGACCGTGGCAGCGGGTCCGATTTTCACGACCTGAAAACGGGACGTGGCGGAATCATAGAAGCCGAATTTCTTGTTCAAGCTTTGCAGATGCGCGAAAATGTCTGGGAACAGAATTGGGAGCGCGCGGTTGATCGGCTGCACGAGCACGCGCAGCTCGACGATTCGGAAACCGAGAAACTCAAAGATGCCTACGCGCTGCTCCGTCGCTGCGAACTTGTGCTGCGGCGATATGATAACCGAAGCGTTTCAAGCCTGCCGAGCGATCCGACCGAACAACGGAAATTTATCGTCCGGCTTGGATACGAGGATGTTGACACGTTTCGCCGCGATTATGTCAGTGCTCGCGAGGCGATTCACTCGCTCTACCAACGCCTTGTTACACCGGTTTAACCGCAGTAACGATTAATGTTCGCCCAAGCAGAAGGTCCCGCGAATTCATCGCGCGAACAGCCCAGGCATTCCGCTCGTCCAGCGTGCCATAGGTACTCTTATCACGATGATAAACGATCCAGTTTGTGGCGTGCAGAGGAACGATTAGAAACGGAAATGCCAGAAGGGAGCGGCGTTGGTATTTATCCACTGTCACTTTCAAGTCGCGGAAGCCAGCGCTGAGAAGCGCGTGTGATAGATAGAACCAGCTGACCGGGTTGATATGGCCACGCGTGGTGTGAATGTCGGATTCTTCAGGCGCCAGGGGACCAAATAAATTGTAAAAGCCAGACGACAAATAGCGCAGACGGGAACGCAGATTCAAGATATTCGGCGTTGAGAATACTACGAAGCCCCCCGGTTGTAGAACCCGGAAAATTTCGCGAATGACCTCCCGATAGTTTTCCAAGTGCTCGATTGTTTCGATGCATGTGACCAGCGCGAATCGATCATCGATGTACGGAAGCGGTTCGCGATTCAGATCGACTTTGTCGATCCTGAGACCGGGAACAGAGAGCAATTTATCCGTATAATCGCAGCCAAAAGAACGAAACGAGTAATGCGCTCCAACCAGTCGCAGCAATTCTCCGGTCCCGCTGCCAACATCGAGGTAGTCTCCGCTCGATGGCATTGCAGGCGCGGTCGCGATCGCCCGAAGAACACTTTGATGAATTCTCGAAGTGCTTAGCTCGGAAATCTCGCGGCGCCGCTTTCTCCCAAAGATTTTGCGGTAGAGATTCTTGGAGAACCTTCGAGTGCGCACAGCGAATTGTAAGCCGGATCCGATCGCGTTAAGACCGGCAATCGCCTGTGAACCAATCAGCCTGGAATGCCCTTGAGCATCTCGGTGTTGGTCGGGAATTTTTTTACAAACATCAACAGTCGCTGAATTGCTTCCTCTGGTTTGTGTCCAGCCAGGCCGCGCCTGATCAGATTGATTTTCTCCAGCTCCCACGGTTGCAACAGCAATTCTTCGCGTCGCGTTCCTGAGAGAAAGATATCGATCGCGGGATAGATCCGCTGGTCGCTGATTTTTCGGTCGAGCACCATCTCCATGTTCCCGGTGCCTTTGAATTCCTGAAAGATCAGCTCGTCCATGCGGCTGCCGGTTTCGATTAGTGCGGTCGCTACAATGGTAAGCGAGCCGGCTTCCTCCGTATTGCGCGCCGCCGCGAAAATCTTGCGCGGAATTTCCATCGCGCGCGCATCGATACCGCCGCTCATCGTGCGTCCGCCGCCGCCCATTGCGTTATTAAAGGCGCGAGCCGTGCGCGTGATTGAGTCGAGCAGGATGAACACATGCTTGCCTGCTTCAACGAGGCGCTTCGCGCGCTCGATCGCCAGCTGCGCAATCCGCGTGTGACTCTTGATGTCCGCATCATTGGAGCTGGCCATCAACTGCGCTGTCGGATGTGACCGACGAAAATCGGTCACTTCTTCGGGGCGTTCGTCGACCAGAAGAATAATCAGCTCCATCTCGGGATGATTCTTCGCGACAGCATCGGCAATGTGATGCAGCAGTGTCGTCTTGCCGGTGCGCGGCGGCGCGACGATCAGACCGCGTTGGCCCATTCCCAGCGGCGTCATTAAATCCATGATGCGCGTGGTGTAACGGTCGGGCACCGTCTCGAGTTTGATGCGTTTGTTCGGATTGATTGTGGTCAACTCTTCAAACGGACGGAGCCCCTGATATTTTGGCGGCTCTTCGCCATTGATCGTAAGGAGCTTGATCAATTGCGGGCCGCGGCTGCCGCGCCGGGTTTCACCGTAAATCCACATCCCATCACGCAACGCGAAGCGGCGAACAATTTCAGGAGTGACAAAGACGTCCTGGGGCGTCTGGACAAAATTGCGTTTGGGATCGCGCAGAAAACCAAAGCCTTTTCCGGAGATCTCAACAATGCCTTCGCCAAATTCAGGCTCGGCCTGAACGGCCTCGCCGGTTGCGCCGCCACCTTCCGCAGTTTCGCGGCCACCCGAATCGGGACGGTCGAGCGTCTCTACGGCGACATCTGCATTCGCAGATCCTGCCTTCGTCGACGAGGAGTTGGGCGAGTCCGGGGAATCATCGCGCCTGAACCCATCGCCGCGGTCGCGGTACCGTCTTCGTTGAAAGCGACGCCGTGGGCGATGCTGGCGTTGCTCTGGCGTGGCAGACTCAGTTTCCAACGGCGCAGGTTGGTTTTCGTTTTCTTCGTTCATAAGCTAAAAATGTTTATCGACTGCGGCGGCGGAGCAGCGCCTTGGGCGTTCGGTGCAAGCCAATACTTTTGTTACGCCGGCAATCTGGCCAGCAATTCGTCGGGAATATCTAGGTTTGAATAGACGTTTTGCACGTCATCGTCCTCCTCGAGCGCATCACACAAGCGGAGCACCTGACGCGCCACGGCCTCGTCCCTGACCGCAACTGTAGTATCCGGGATAAACGTAAACTTTTGCCCATCGGTGGTGACGCCTGATTTCTTGAGCGCCTCAGCTACGGCGTAGAGCTGGTCGTGGGAAGTAGTGATAACATACTGATCCTCTTCGGTTGTCAACTCTTCGGCCCCGGCTTCCAGCGCACGCTCCAGCAGCTGATCCTCGTCGATGCTCGAGCGCGGCACCGTAACCTGGCCTTTCCTGTGGAACATGAATGAAACACTTCCACTCGTGGCGAGGTTGCCATTGTTCTGCGTGAAAATTCTCCGAATCTCGGCGCCGGTTCGATTTCTGTTGTCGGTCGCGGTCTCGACGATGATCGCGACGCCAGCAGGCGCGTAACCTTCGTACGTGATTTCATCGAGCTGTTCGCCGTCTCTCCCCTCGCCCGTGCCGCGTTTGATCGCGCGCTCGACGTTATCGTTGGGCATGCTCTGCGCTCGCGCAGCCTGTATCGCGCTACGCAGACGCGGGTTCGCACTCGGATCGCCGCCGCCGGCCTTGGCCGCGATGGTGATCTCCTTCGATAATTTGCTGAAGATCTTACCGCGTTTCGCGTCGATAGCGCCCTTAAACCGTTTGACCTTCGACCACTTACTATGTCCCGCCATATGTGCGGATGCTGTGCAATGTGCTGATTGAAACCTGCGAATTTCCAAAAGACCTCGCCCAGAGAATCGCTGGCGAGAGGGGAAACTAGCGCGCGGTATTCAATCCCAGGAAGACCCGTTTGTCAACACCATGCAGGTCACCGGATTTCGGTATCAATATCCATGTCAACGCGGACAACTGATTTGAAGCAACGTGCCGCGTTGCGCAAAAAAAAGCCGTGAGTTGATTACTGCCCCTGCTGGCCGCGGCCTGCGTGAACCTGGCGCACGGTTAACGCCAGCCGTCCTGACGCATCGTCATAAGTCGCTTCAGCCCTGCCGTCACTGCGTTTGAAGCGCTGCTGCGGCGCTGCCTTGTCCGGTATCCATGTGGCGCCGCCGGCGTTTGCCTTCAGAAATCTGTCAATTTCTTTGCGAGAAAGACCCTGGCCATTGAATCTGGAATATCTTTCCAAGAC
The DNA here is from genome assembly GCA_036270025.1 of Candidatus Udaeobacter sp. Lineage (GTDB taxonomy): Bacteria > Verrucomicrobiota > Verrucomicrobiia > Chthoniobacterales > UBA10450 > Udaeobacter. The sequence goes on from DATBDI010000065.1 coordinate 13,721, forward strand.
GCTGCGGCCATTGGCAAACGTGACCGCGTAAAGATAGCGGTCCTTGTGATAAATGATGTTGAGCCGACCATCATCCAGCAATCGGCGCCCGACTACGTCGCCGTATGCATCGTCGATTCGTTCGGCAGCGTCGCCCAGGCTCGCTGCCAGCGGACCGGCGCCTGCGAGGACAATCATGATGGTGACCAAAAAATTCTTCATAGCAGGGCTGTGCGAATGCCGTTGGTAAAAGCCTTATCTGGCTCGTGATCTGGAGTTATTGACAGGTCGCACGTTCATACACCACCTCGCCGCCCACAATAGTGGTTTGCACTTTCACGTTGCGAATCGCCTCCGGTTTCAACTGAAAAATATTATCGCTGAGAATGACGACGTCAGCCAGTTTGCCGGGCGTGATGGATCCTTTGTCGCGCTCCTGAAATTCAGCGAAAGCCGCGCCCATGGTGTACGCTTCTATGGCTTCAGCGAGCGTGATTTTTTCCTCCGGAATCCAGCCAGCGGCATTTTTGCCATCGAGCGTGGCTCGCGTTACTGCAGCGTAAAGGCCCAGCATGGGATCAAGCGGAGCGACAGGCCAATCGGTCCCGAAAGCGAGCGTCACGCCATGATCGAGAAAGCTGCGCCAGGCGTAACTGTAACGGGCGCGCTCATGACCGAGACGCTTTTCCGCCCAGCGACCATCGTCGATGGCGTGATAGGGCTGCATCGACGCGATTACATGCAGCTTTGCAAACCGGTCAAAATCCTTCTGCGCCATGTGCTGCGCGTGCTCGACAGCAAAACGCTGGCCGTGGTAGCCGTGCTCTTTTTCGATATCGGCAAAGATATCGAGCATCATTGAAATTGCGCGGTCGCCAATGGCGTGAACGCGCAACTGCAAACCGGCCGCGTCGGCTTGCATGAGCCGGTCGCGCATGGCGTTGGGCGGATGCATTTCGTCACTTAACAGGCCGCGGTTACCCGGATCATCGGCAAACGGCTCGAACATGTAAGCGGTTCTTGAGCCAAGCGACCCGTCGGCATACCCCTTGACCGCGCCCAGCCGCAGAAAGCTCGAGCCCCAGGCGTGACGAATACCAACGTCAGCCTGCTTCTTCCATTCAGTCTCCATCGGCGCTGCGTAAATGCGCGTAGTAAGTTCACCTCTTTCGGCGAGCTTGGAATACGCAGCCACGTCAGCAAATTCCGGATTCATGTGCTGCACACTCGTCACACCGAGCGATGCTGCGTGTTCGGCCGCGCTGCGCGCAATCCGCAGCCGCTGCTCGTGCGACATTGGCGGAATCGCCTTGTAGATCAGTTCCTGCGCTGCATCCTTAAAAATTCCGGTGGGATTTCCGCTCGGATCACGCATGATAACTCCGCCGGGAACATCTGGGGTTTTCGCACCGATGCCGGCCAGCTTCATCGCCGCCGAGTTCGCGAGCGCTTCGTGCCCATCGTATCGCTCCACAAAAATTGGAGTGTCCTCGCTAATGGGATCTAGAAGCCCTTTCGTTGGGAGCTGCGGGTCGGGCCATTTCGTTTCGTCCCAACGCCCGCCCAGGACCCATGCGCCTTGCGATGTTTTGCTCACTTGCGCTGCGATGCGCTTTGCAAACTCCTGTGGGCTTGAAGCGTCAGTCAGATCTACTTGATCCAGTTGCGCCCCGCCCTGTATGAAATGCACGTGCGCGTCGTTAAATCCCGGCAGCACCACCTTGCCACGCGCGTCGATCACTTTGGTTTCCGGACCTCGCCACGAATCGATTTCCGCCTTCGCATCGACAGCCACGATTCGATCGCCAATCACAGCCAACGCTTCAGCTTTGGGCCGCTGTTTATCTACAGTGTAAACGGCGGCGTTGGTTACAATCAATGTGGCCGCTGGCTTCGCCTGAGCATTCGTGCAAACGGCTGTCACAACGATGAAAGAATAGACCGTCAGTTTACGTGTCATAATAGTTCACGAACCGGAGAACATTTGTTCAACTGGCATCTGCTGGTCAAATGAAACCAGACGAGCATGACATGAGTGGCACAATCGAGACCCGAGAGTTTCATATTAGCGATTACCACGCAGCGCTTCTGCTTTGGCAGCGCGTTGAAGGTCTCGAGATCGCTGAGGGTGATGATCGAGAAAATGTTGCGGCATTTCTCGAACGTAATGCGGGACTGAGTAGAGTCGCCGCCGATGGACCCACGATTGTTGGCGTCGCGTTGTGTGGCCATGACGGACGGCGTGGACACGTTTATCACCTGGCGGTTGATCCTGCGTATCGGCGGTGCGGAGTCGGTAGGCGCTTGCTCGACGAATGTCTCGCTGGGTTACGCAAAGCTGGACTAAAACGCGCGATCATATTGGTGGCCGACGATAATCCGCGTGGCCGCGAGTTTTGGAAGCGTTCAGGCTGGGAGGAACTTCCTGGCGCGATCCCAATGGGGATTGATCTTTAACCAGCGTCAGTCGCCTATCTGATAAGAGGCAATTGACAATCTGTCGAAGGTAAGGCTCGCGTAGCCATTCACAATTGCGTTATTGTTGTGTCACCGTGATACGTCGCGCCGCTGTTCTCCTTGTCTTCCTCGCAATCACGTTCTCAGCTTCCGCAGCTTCGTGGAACGACAATTCACATTACGTGTCGTTGGGTTCGCGGAATGGATACTACATCGTCAAACCAGGCTCGCTGTTGTTTCGTCAACTTGGCCTTTACGAAGCGCCGATAATCGATACAGCTGACCCGTTTCGTCACGGCTATGGCGCTGACGCGTTAGCGTTCCGGTTCAATCGCAATAGCGTACTAACTGCGCCTCCTGCCTACATCGCGCAGGCGCAAGCAAACAGTTTTTACAAAGGCCGGCTTGGCTCGTTCACTCGCGGTCGTTCGACCACGCGTGATGTGGAAGCTCTGTTCGGCAAGGGCCACAGTCGCGCAGAACGCCCGGATGGCTTCATGTGGTACTACGCGCTCCCGGTTTACAATCCGTTCGAGGAGTGGGGTGGCCGCCGCTAACCGCAAGAGTGGACGTTCGCATGTATCCTCCTAGATTGGTTCAAATGCGAGCTGCGGTTTTCCTGGCGACCCTAGTTGTGACCGTGGTTTCGGCGTTCGCCGGCGCGATTAAAATCACCAGTCCCGATCGCGCGCGGACGTTTGCATATGGCGAAATGACATGGCGCCAACTCTATCTCAACTCCGCGACTGCTGGGCTGACGGCGAGGCTCACATTCAGTAACTTGCCTTATGTCGATTGTGACAATCCGCGCAGCGATGAGCCGTTCGATTTTCGTTTCCCAGGTGTGAGGTTCGATCCCGTGCGCCGCGTATTTTTTGCGAGTGGCCGTCGCGGTGAGTTGATCCCAGTCGCGCGATTTCGGAGCGGTCTCGCCAGCGGTTGGATTGATCTCACTCCCGGAGCGAAAATGTATCTGCTGAAAGAGAGCGGCCGCGTCACAGCAATTTTGACCGCAACCGATTATCCACGCCGTGGAAGTCAGTGGATCGAGGTGGACAATAACTGGTCACTGCAGAATCTGCTGTGCACGTTGTTTGGCGGGCCCGCCCCTGGTTCGCCGCTCGTTGTCGAATAGACCTTATCCCGCAAATCGCTCGAAAGCGCGCCCGAGGCAATCGTCGAGTTACTGATCAGTGCACACTTCATAGTCGCAGCGTGTGAAAGTAGGCGGCAGACATTTTCGGACGATCTGGCCTAAGCCGAGCGATGAACGCGTCATGCAATTAATCGATCAGCGATTTTTGCCGCATGAATTTGTCGTCGAAGAAATCCGCACGGTTGAACAAATGGCGACGGCCATTCGCGACATGCACGTACGCGGAGCGGGTTTGATCGGCGCAAGCGCCGGATACGGCATGTATTTGGGCGCAATTGAAGCTGCAGCGAGCGACTCATTTGGTGAGCACATCTCGCGCGCAGCGGCACAACTACAGGCGACGAGACCGACGGCAGTGAATCTTTCGTGGGCAGTCAAGCGGCAGCTAGACACCGTTGCGGAAGCAACAACTTCGCAAGACAAAATCACGGCGGCCTTGCACACGGCGAACCTGATTGCCGACGAAGATGCGGAGTATTGCCGGATGATCGGTCAGCACGGACTGAAAGTGATTCGGCAAATCGCGAAACAGAAACGTGGCAAGCCCGTCAATGTCCTTACGCATTGCAACGCAGGATGGCTCGCGTTCGTGGACCATGGTTCTGCCACCGCGCCGATCTATGCGGCACATGATAACGGATTGGCGGTGCACGTGTGGGTCTCTGAGACGCGACCCAGAAATCAGGGCTCGAGACTTACCGCGTGGGAGCTGAGCCAACACGGGGTCCCCCACACATTGATCGCCGATAGCGCGGCGGGCCACGTGATGCAACGCGGCCAGGTCGATCTGGTGATTGTTGGAAGCGATCGCACCACTCGCGCCGGAGATGTTGCGAACAAGATCGGAACGTATTTGAAAGCACTGGCAGCGAACGACAACAATGTTCCGTTCTATGTTGCGCTGCCTTCCTCCTCCATTGATTGGAGCATGCACGATGGAATGAAGGGAATTCCAATCGAAGAACGCAGCGCGGCCGAACTAGAGTGCGCGGATGGCTGGCTCGAAGGACGACAAGTCGCAGTCCGCGTCGCACCAGAGGGAACTCCTGCCGCAAATTACGGGTTCGACGTTACGCCGAGAAATCTGGTGACTGGTCTGATTACCGAGCGCGGTATGTGCGAAGCAAATGAGGAGAGCATTCTGTCGCTTTTCCCCGAGCAGGCGCCGTGAGCGAATACGTAAAGTTCACTCACGCACGTGCGAGTGCTGACATTCCAGCATTTACCGGTCTTGCAGCGTTGAACACGTACAGAAGGAAACTTCTTGAGCTGCAACTGATCGGCGTGGACTCCAACGGCGTCAGCTTCGGGAACCTGAGTATCAGAGACGGGGCTACCGAAAATTTTTACGTCACTGGCTCGGCGACGGGCGCGCTCCCTGACCTGACGCTCGATGATTGCGCGAGAGTCGTGGCTTACAACTTCGAGAAGAACCGGGTTCGGTATGATGGCGTTGCGATTCCGTCATCCGAATCGTTGACGCACGCTGCGATTTACGAATCCGATGCGAACGCTGGAGCGGTAATTCATTGTCACGACTCAAAAGTGTGGCTGGCGCTTCTAAACCAAGCTCCAACAACTTCGAAGTCGGCCAAATACGGCACGCCAGAGATGGCGTTCGAGATCTTACGTTTGTTCGCGAACCGCGATCTGCATCGGAGAAAAGTTCTGGTGATGAGCGGGCACGACGCGGGCATTGTCACATTCGGCAAAGATCTTGAAGAAGCATTTGCCGTCCTGATAGGCGAAAGAAGAGGAATCGCCTACCCGCGTTGAATAACAGTTTTCCGGGGCGTAACCTTGGTTGTGACCACGCGGGAACCTCTCGAGGAAATTCAGTGGATGCCATGACGCGCCGTAGATTTCTCGGGCTTAGCCTGGCGACTGGAGCAACGTTTGTTGCCAGCAAATCCGATGTAATCTTCGGGGCTGGCCCCGCAACATCGGCGAATATGGCTACAAATCCCACTTTTACATTGGGCGGTGATCTGACTGTTAACCGGCTCGGTTTTGGCGCCATGCGCGTGACCGGACAAGGCATTTGGGGTTGGCCGGCCGATCGAGCAAGTGCACTCAAAGTCCTGCGGCGAGCAGTCGAGATCGGGGTCGACTTGATTGACACTGCTGACGCATACGGACCCGACACAAGTGAGCTGCTGATCGCAGAAGCGCTTCATCCTTACCCGAAGGGACTCGTTATCGCGACGAAAGGCGGACTGACTCGTCCAGGGCCCGGACAGTGGGTGCCAAACGGGCGAGCCGAACATCTCAAGCAAGCGGTTGAAGGAAGTCTGAAGCGGCTGCGGCTCGAGCGCATCGACTTGTATCAATTGCACGCTATCGATCCAAAGGTTCCCCTTGAGGAATCGCTTGCCGCGCTGAAGCAAATGCAGGATGCCGGCAAGATCCGGCATGTTGGGTTATCGAATGTTGACACCGACGAAATCAGGCGCGCCCGCAAGGTTGTTCCGATCGTCAGCGTACAGAATCGCTATAATATTGAGGACCGAAAATCCGAAGGCGTTCTCGCCTATTGCGAGAAGGAGAATCTCGGGTTTCTGCCGTGGTTCCCGATCGGGGGCGGAGGAGGGTTAAAACCTGAGAATCCCCTGAATCTCGCGGCAAAAGCTCACGGCGTTAGTGTTGTGCAAGTGGCGCTCGCCTGGCTGTTGGAACGATCGCTCGTGATGTTGCCGATTCCGGGAACATCTTCTCTCAAGCATCTCGAAGAAAATGTCGCCGCAGCGAAGGTCAAATTAACTCCAGAAGAATGGAAGGCGATCGACGCCATTGCTGGCTAGGTCAGCACCCGGGGCTGGAAATCAGGGGGTGGGGCATGGTGTCAGGAAAGGAGGACCTGGACTGCAGGTCGGTGTAGGACTGAAAATTGGAAACGGAGTTGGGCTGCCGCCGCCGCCACCACCACCACCGAAGCCATCATTGGGTTCTTTTCGATAGCTGATGAAAAGCGTAGCACCTGCCACCGGCCTGACTCTTACCGTAGCCGGGCCCGCCACTACTATTCGAGCGATAGTCTCCGGCGGGTTCTGCGCAGCGGACCCGGTACTTAGATCAATTCGGGTGGCGGCGAGCACAGTTACAGCCTCGTTGGTCTCAGTGTCACCCTGTAGCGTTACGGTGACCACGCCGCGATCCACGCCACCTTCCTGAGTAAAATTGGTGATTTTTAGAAAGCGATCCTCAGGCACTGTGATTACCAGAGGCGAGCTCGTGCCGGTGACGATCTTGCTCTTGAACTCACCCGCAAACGCAACGCCCGCCGCAGCCAGCAGAGCGAATGCAATGAAACACCGCCCGACGAAAGTCTTCATGAATGAAGGCGTATCCGCGATTGATGCCGCAGTCAACGGGAATTCGCCGCCTTAGAGAGCCGTCAGCGGTCCGTCAAACATTGTGAGACTGATCACTTCCGTCCGAGCAACATGCGGACCGTGACGCACGCCTTTGGGAGCAAAGAACAACGTGCCGGTGGTGTAGACTGTGCCGGATTCCTCCCATTCACCTGACAAAAGGTAAGCCCATTCATTTGCCTCGGGATGCGTGTGGGCGGGGATTGTGTAGCCAGCCTTGAACTTTCGCATCGCTACAAGTCCGCCCGTCTCCTCGTTCTCGTGCAGAATCATCAACTCAACGCCTTGGTACGGCCCAGGCTGCCATATTTTCTCCTTGTTTAACGCGACGTATGGAAACACTGATTCATCGAAACCGGATTCCGCCCTGATTGCAAGCGTAGCCAATCGCTCCCGAGTCGTCGCTGAAAACTCACATCCAACGAAAATTACGAAGCGGTGACGCACACGAAATTCGTGATAGAATCGCCGTATGACGACTCCGAGGAAGTATTTCAGCAAGCTCTTCCTGATTATCGGTTTTGTTTGCGTAGTCTCATTTGAGACTGCCAGCGCTCAGTCCGGCGGGCGTTTGGTCATTGTAAGAGCGGCTAATTTTGGATGGAAGATTGCTCTGCACGTGAAAATCGACGGCAGATCGATCGCGAATGTTGTCCAGGGGCGCACTTTCGATCATGTCCTGTCGCCCGGCCATCACGTGGTGACCGTCTCAGTTGTACCAAATGCTTATTTTGTCGACCCGACCTCCATCAGCTTGAACGTGCGGACCGGGCAACTGTACTCGTTTATGGCGATGTGGACAGACCCGAACCATGTCGTTCTTCGGCCAACGGCGTTGACTCCTCAGCAGTTGGCACAGGTCCGACCGTAGCAATATCTAGCTGAGCTTTGCGAGAATCTGTTCCATCTCGTTAGGACAGGGAGCAATTTATGGCACCGGTTCTGTATCGTGAAGGCGGCCATAATCCACCGTGAGCCGACCCTGGCCGTGCTCGGTATAGATCTCGACAAATCGACTGCCGAATTGAACATCGCGCCAGGAGTAATCCCTCTGCGTTTGCACCGATGCTGCGATCACCGGATCGACGCCGATCACTGACACTATGAACAGCGCACGGCAGGCCTCGAGAGATTCAGCCGTCGCGCCGAAAAGCGGACTTTTTTCGTCGATCGTATGCCGCAAAGTCAGCGCAGCAGGAAACAGCGTCACCCGATCGAAATGCAGCTTGAGAACATAAAAGTAGCGGAAATCTCCGCCTTCCAGCAATGCTTCGTCGCGCGATAACATGATCCGGAACTCGGCCTCGACCATGCTGTGCTGATTTTCGTTGCCGATTCGTACCATTAGCGTCGGCTTTCCGTTCAAGGGTGCAAGAACAATGCAATTACTGAACACGACGCGCGCGATCGGGCGCGAAAAGCGCACAAAGATCAGGCCAGTCATCACCGCGAGCAAAAATAGGCCGGTCATGATCTCGACGGTGCTGACGATGTGACCGTAAAGCGTTTGCGGATACATGTGGCCATAGCCAACGGTGGCCAGCGTTTGCACGCTAAAAAAGAAGCAATCATAAAACCAGGTCCCGCCAGTGGTTCCGGCGATGCTGTCTTGCTGTAGACTGTAGAGCGTAGCGAAAAGGAGATTGAGCCCGATGTAAACACTCGCGACGAACGCGGCAAACTGTGGCCATCTCAAACCGAGCAACCAGCGATAGACATCGCGCCATCTCCACGCGTCCGTCCCCACTTTCACGAACTCGACCTGACCAGAGCGCACTGAAACTTGGTCGGCCTTTCTTCTCATGTTCATCTAATCTGCGCTCAGGAGCGATCGGTCAATAAATCGAGCAATCGCGTCGTACCCGAGCTGATCCATGTATTCCTGCGTCTTGCCCGTTTCTTTAAGCTGGCGCTTCGACACGCGTAACGAATGGTCGCCGCCTTCCACGACATGCAAGAAGTTCGCGGTCTTCATTTCTCCTCGAACGCGCTCGAGAAGATCCAGTGGGCACATCGCGTCCCGCGTGCCTTGGACGAACAGGATCGGCGTCGTCAGAGCGCGCAAAACTTCATCGCGAAGTTTGGTGCGATCACCCATCGCACACAGCGGGTATCCAAGACAAATAAGTCCGTCCACTTTTTCTTCGAGCGATACATGACAGCCGATCCGACCGCCCATGCTCTTGCCGATCAGGATGGTTGATCTGGCCTGTTGTCGTTCTTGCGCAGCTTTCAACGCCTCGCGATGGGCCGCGATTAAGTTCGGCAATGGGTCGGGACGTTTACGGCCTTGGCGCATGTAATCGTAATCAAATGTTTCCGCCTCGCCAATTTCAGACAAACGCTGTTTCCACATCTGCATCCATGGATGGGACGATGGTGCGCCTGCGCCTGGAGCAAACAAGATCAGTGGCTTCATGCGAAGCGAGGTTCAACCTCCAACGTCTAACGCTCAACGCTCAACGTCCAATTCAGAAAGTTGGGCGTTGGTTGTTGGGTATTGGGCGTTGGACGTTTGCCTTTTCAGGCCACGATAAGTCCTCGGCGGACTGACCGTCGCCTACAGACAGCTGCGAGGAATCGTCAGCTGTTTATTGCACCGTCACGACGGTGCCGACGGGAATTTCGGAGAAAAACTTCCGGGCAGCATCGGCTGGCAATCGGATGCAGCCGTGTGACGCCGGGTAATTCGGCACATATCCGGCGTGCATGCCAAAATCAAGGCAGCTCAGCCGCATGAAATAGGGCATCTCGACGTGATAAATCGTGGAGCGGTGGTTGCGCTCTTTGTTCGTAATCACGAATTCGCCACGCTTGGTCGAATAACCTGCCCGACCCGTGGAACATTGCGTGCGATACACTGGCACACCATTTTTCACGAGCGCGACCCGCTGCAACGCGAGAGAGATTTCAATGCGCAACTGGTCGGGCGGCGGTCCGCCGCCAAGAAGAATTTGCGCGGAACGCCAGTGACCAGTTTCGGCAGCAACGTCAAGCGCCGACATTTTGTTGCGACTACTGAGGCGGGTTCGGTTGGCACCTGCATCGATCAACGGACGCAGGTAATCGACCTGACCCAGGCCAGCCGCAAGCATTAGCATTGTAACATTGCGGTCATCTTCAACGTAACTGCGTAGCCCGTTCGGCAACAGCGCTAGAAAATCCTTGTCACAACGCGACGGCACAACAGTGTTGGGATCTGCGCCGCATTCCAGCAGAGTGCTAAAAAGCGAGCTGTTGTTGCTGGCAACCGCATACGCAAGAAACGGCACGCTCTTGCCTTCGGGAGTTGGCGGCGCTGTGTGTTTGCCCAGCAGCAATCGGATTTGGTTCTTGTTCCCGGCTTGGAGCGCCGCGATCAACGCGCGCCTCGGGCTCGTCGTCCACTCTGCCGCCGCGGGCAAGCGCTCCATCACTGTTTGAATGATCTGCGCATTGCCGCCGTCCAGAGCTAATCCAAGGAGATCTCGCCTGTCCGCGCATGCAATTTCGGGACGAAGATTGGTCGATCGAGCCAAAAGCAGCTGGAACATGTCGCCATTGCCATGCATCGCTGCTGCCATCAATGGCGTAAAACCGTTCTGGTCGGCGACGTCAACGAGTCCACCAGCATCAACCAGCCGGCGCGCCGTTTTCCAATCCTGCTGCGAAGTTGCGATCAGCAACGGCGTTCGCCCTTGGGCATCGCGGCCATTTGGATCGACGCGCTCCATCAGATACAAGTCGATCAGCGAATCGCGCTGGATCGTCACAGCCCGAATAAGTTCTTCGGGTGAGATGGAAATGTGCGAAGATTGTTCGGGCCCGACGGCAGCCGTCCACAGCAAGATCAAGAGCACAATGCCGGCCCCAAAAACGAATCGCCTTGTGAACTTTCGCATAGAGAAGGGTGGCCCGGTAATTATACCAATTTCGTCAAGTAATACAGCGCCGCTGCGGCCGAGCGGCGAAGCCGCTTTTGAATAAGCCGGCGTTGGACGGAGCCAGTTGAACGTTGCATCTTCCTTACTGTCCAAATTCCAACCGATGCGTCTGTTCATTTTAACGCTGTGTGTTGCAATCAGTACATCGTTTGCGGCGCAACCTGAGGTCGTCCCAAGTTCGACGGTGCCCGCTGCCGCGGCCGAAGCGGGCAAGGACGTCGTCCACCAGTTGAACAATGCGTTCGCAAAGGTCTTCGAGATCGTATCTCCAAGCGTCGTCATCATTGAGATTTCGAAGAAGGCTGAAGCCACCGACAACACGGCGCTGGACGATCTTTTCTTTCAGGGCCCGCCGGATGAGAATAATCCACGGCGAAATCCTGGCGGATCGCGACCGATCCAAAGCGAAGGCTCCGGTTTTATCGTACGACCGGATGGTTACATCTTCACAAACTTTCATGTAGTCGAAGGCGCGGACAAAATTGACGTGAAATTGAGAGACGGTCGCACATTTGCAGCGAAGGTCATAGGCACCGATGAAAAGACCGATATCGCAGTAATAAAAATCGACGCCAAAGATTTGCCAGTCGTGCAATTAGGAGACAGCGATGCGGTGCGTGTTGGGCAGTTTGCTTTCGCCATCGGCGCGCCGTTCAAGCTCGATTACACCTTCACATACGGAGTCGTGAGTGGCAAAGGCCGCAGCAAACTCTTTCAAACTAGTGGCTACTCGATCTCGGATTATTTACAGACTGACGCATCAATCAATCCCGGTAACAGCGGTGGCCCACTTTGCGACATCGACGGGAAAGTGATCGGCATGAACACGCTGATCAACGGTATGAATCGCGGGCTCGGCTTCGCGATTCCAATTAACATGGCGAAAGAAATAGGGGCGGAGCTGGTCGCCGGCCACAAAATCGTGCGGCCGTGGCTGGGCATTCGGATCGAGACGCTTGGGGACGACCCCACGATTCGCGATTTGGTCAAAGGCGCTGACAAAGGTGTCGTAGTGCGTACGATCGAGGCTGATGCGCCTGCTTCCAAAACCGATTTGCGCCCGTTCGACGTAATTACGCATGTCGACGGAACAGCTATCGATAGCGACTCACAGCTTCAACACGAGGTTTTGAAAAAGCGAATTGGCCAAAAGCTCGAGCTCACTGTCTGGCGTAAGGGACAGGTCGTAAAGGTGGCAGTGAAAACCGGTGAATTGCCGGATGAAATCGCGCGAGCATCGAACGAACCGCCCCGCCAGATTCAGCCGGAGCGGCAGGAGGCCGGGAAGTTTGGATTGCAGGTGCAGGAATTGACAAAAGAGGTTGCGGAACGCCTGCACCTGCCAAACCAGCAAGGGGTACTTGTAACGGACGTTGAAGACAACAGCATTGCAGCGACCCAGGGGATCGAGCGCGAAGATGTGATCACGGAAGTGGACGGCAAACCCGTGACAAACGTGCAAACATTCCGCGAAGCCTTGAACAAAGCGGATCCAAAGCGCGGCGTGCTCCTTTACCTCGATCGCAAGGGCAGCAAAACTTTCGCCGTGCTAAAAGCCGGCGAGTAACACCGCTCTAGATCAGGCGCTGTGTCGCCGTGCAATTGCCGACGCTTCGCGGCCTCGATGGAGCAAGGCGGCTACAGGATTTCTAAATCCTAAGTCTTTCGGCTTCCGACGATCACCAATACGATGCCGCCTACGACCAACAGTCCACTGAGCACCGGAGGGAACGGGACGCCCTGTCGCTCCGAATGTTTAAGCTCGAGCGGACCAAGTTGGGCGTCTTTTTTCTCTGTCGTCCAGTGTATCCCGCCGAATGCGAAGCCGGCCACGCCAGCGATGATGAGGATAATGCCGACAATGCCGGCTGGTTTCATTCTTTCGATCCTACAAAGCGCGCCGGCCTGAGATCAGTTGGATAATCAGCACCACGATCGCAATCACGAGCAGAATGTGAATGAAACCGCCCAGCGTATAGGAGCTAACGAGTCCAAGCAGCCAGAGCACGAGCAGAATAACGAATATTGTCCAGAGCATAGGGTTCCTTTCAGTTAAATCATACGTAGCTTCGTCTTCCACATCACTATTGCGCGTATCAAATTGGACGACGGTGATTTAAGACCTACACGCGATAACATGGCGCCGGTCATCTTCGGCGACTGCGGCTACCTGCTTGCTCCAACTATAGAGGTCTGCGGCCGCCCACAAGGTTAACGATGAGCACGATCACAGCGATGACGAGCAACAAATGAATGAGCGCGCCACCAAAATGACCGATGAAGCCAAGCAGCCAGAGCACCAGCAAGATCACAAATATTGTCCACAGCATAGAGTTTTCCTTTCGGTTAAGTCATACCTACCTTCGCGCGAGGGAGTTCTGTTGCGCTTATAGAAGTGTAAATTTTTCTGTGACACTTCGGCGTCGATAACCCAACGGAGAACATCTGCGGCGGCGTTGGACAGCGCACGGTGGTGCAAAACAGCATGGACACCTACTTCTTGTCGATTCTGCCCATGATTTTACGGAGATCCCAGCCATTCGCTTCGAGCTTTTCACGTGCGGAACTGTAATCGCATTCGGTTAGTTCAGCGACCACGCGCACCGCGCGATCGCGTAATTTCGTGCTCGTCGTGTGCAGATCGATCATCAGATTGCCGCGTACTTTGCCAAGCCCAACCATGGCACCGGTGCTGATGAGGTTGAGCGCTACTTTTGTCGCCGTCCCGGCCTTCAACCGTGTCGAGCCTGTAAGAAGCTCCGGACCCACCGCAAGCGGGATCACGAGATCGACATCCGTGTAGCCACGGCGCTGTGGGCTGTCGCTCGGACCGGCCACAGGCCGGTGGCTACAATCCGGATTGCAGGTGAGCAAAATCGTCTTCGCGCCTAATGATTTCGCGCGGCCTAGCGCGCCGAGAACAAAAGGCGTCCGTCCGCTCGCTGTGATCCCGATCACAACGTCGGCACCGTGTATTCCACGCTGATCGACCGCCAACGCGCCGGTACTTGTTTCGTCTTCCGCGCCCTCGACACTGCGATAGAGCGCCGTCATTCCCCCGGCGATCACTCCCTGAACCAGATCCGGCGACGCACCGAAGGTGGGCGGGATTTCGGACGCATCGAGTATTCCCAGGCGTCCGCTAGTTCCGGCGCCGATATAAAGCAATCGGCCGCCAGTTCGGAGCGAGTCGGTTACAATCGCGATGGCGCGCGCCAAGACAGGCGCCGATTTGCGCAAAGCCTCTTGAACAAACTTTTCTTCTTCGACGAACAGTTCGACTAATTCCCGCGGACTGAGCTTCTCCAATTGCGCGGACCGCGGATTGCGCTGCTCGGTCAGTGCTGATGCGAGATCCTCGACTTCCTGCTGCGAATGTCTTGGCGCGAAAGTCAAGTGATCCTCCGGCTCGGCTGCAAGTAAGGCGGCGCCTAGCTCTGGAGCTCGTTCGGCGACTGTCACACGAGCATCGGGGAGATTCTTTTTCAACCTCCGCCGGAACGCGTGCGTGTAGAGCGAATCGCGATGAAAAAGACCACCGATGAGTACGACTTTAGGCGCAAGCATATGCAACCGCGAAGCGACAGCCTCGGTATAATCACACAGGACGCGTGCGCCTTCTTCGATGATGGCCATCATCCGCTCGTCTCCCTGAGTTGCAGCTTGAAACACTACCGGCGCCAGGGTCGCGATTTCCATTTTGTCCGCCGTTTGAACCCAGCGAACCAATTCATCAAGATCGTTCAACGACAACGCGCGGAGAATCGCTGTGGCGAAAGGCATATCGCCACGATTCAAATCGTGTTCGCGCAGAACCAACCGCAGGGCTTGGACCGACAGAAAATACCCGCCTCCAGCGTCTCCGAGGATATGTCCCCAGCCACCGGCTCTTTCAGTTCGATCGCCCCGCCGTCCAGTTACGGAGGAGCCGCTTCCTGCGTTGACGACGATGCCATCAGCACAATCGAGCGCTGCTGCCAGTCCCGAATCACGATCACTGCCGGTAACGATTTCGGCACCAGGCCAGATTTCGAGACAGATTTGCTTCAGTGACCGCCGATCTTCTTCGGTCCCGCAACCTGCGAGGAAGACGCCGGCGCGATCGATCTGTTGTGGCAGTTCAGCAAGGATCGTGCGCAGGTGCTCGGGTGTCGTGAGCCGGAAATTGGATGGAGGAAGTTTTCCTTGCTCGAGAACGTGCGCTTGCCAGCCGGGATCACCAATCCCGGCCACAGTTTCGACCAGTGCCCAGGCGGTTTTCGTGCCGCCGCCTTCGACCCCGAGGATGCGTTCACCGGGTTTCACGATGGAGTATGCTTACCTGCTTTGCGGTAATTTAAAAGCGTGTTGCTCGTTCGCCGGGTCGTCCTGAGCGAAGCGACGGACCCAACACACCGGCTCTGGACTGCGCGACGCACGAGGGTAACCACCTCTTTGAATGCGAGATTCCTCGCTACGCTCGGAATGACACGCTTGCTCCAATTGCCCAGATTTCGCGCGCTCGTATCATGCTCAAATCGATGGACAAGCAGAAAGCCCAAAAACAGATGGCGCAGTTGCGGGAGCAGATCCGTAAACACGACCGGCTCTACTACGAAAAGGCTGCGCCTGCCATCACCGACCGTGAATATGATCGACTTTACAAGGAACTAATCGATCTCGAGACGCAATTCCCCGATCTGGTTACACCGGACTCGCCAACGCAGCGTGTGGGTGGAAAACCGCTGAAGGCCTTCGAGCAGGTCGCGCATCTCGCCCCGATGCTCAGCCTCGACAATACCTATTCGGAACAGGAAGTGAAAGATTTTCACGGTCGTATTCAGCGGCTTTTGCCGAATGAGAAAATTCCCGTCGTGATCGAGCCAAAGGTCGATGGCGTTGCCGTTTCGCTCATTTACGAAAACGGCAGACTGCGCCAGGCCGCCACGCGTGGAGACGGAAACGTGGGCGACGATATCACGCAAAATGTTCGCACGATCCGCGCCGTGCCGGAGCGCCTGAGTGGTAACGCCCCCAAACTTCTGGAAGTTCGCGGCGAAGTTTATATGGACAGGAAAGGCTTTGAGAAACTCAATAACGAACGCAGAGAGCAAGGATCGCCGTTGTTCGCGAATCCGCGCAATGCCGCCGCTGGGTCGCTTAAGCAACTCGATCCCGCGATCGTAGCCAAACGTCCCCTGGGAATCGTTCTTTACGGAACCGGAGCAACGCAAGGATTTGAAGCCGATCTTCACTCCGACGTTTTTCCGTTGCTAAAGAAGCTAGGGCTGCCCACAACCGAACGCTGGTGGGTAGCCGACTCGATCGACGAAATTTTGCGTGCCATTCATGAGCTGGACGGCATCCGTCACACGTTCGCGTACCAAACGGACGGCGCAGTTGTGAAAGTCGATTCGTTCGCTCAACGCGAGCGACTCGGGTTCACCGCTAAATCGCCGCGCTGGGCGATTGCTTACAAGTACGCGGCCGAACGCGTCGAGACACTCTTGAAAGAGATCGTCATTCAGGTCGGCCGCACCGGGATTCTTACCCCGGTCGCGGCGCTCGACCCGGTATTTGTAAGCGGCAGCACAGTCGGACGCGCAACCTTACACAACGAAGACGAAATCAAACGCAAAGACATTCGCATTGGCGACACAGTGGTTATCGAAAAAGCCGGCGAAGTGATTCCGGCAGTCGTTGAGGTTGTAAAATCGAAACGGCCGCGCGATGCGGAGTCGTTCGATTTCGCCAAACACATCCAGGGTAAATGCCCTGTGTGCGGGGGGCCGATTCGTCGCGACCCGGAGTTCGTCGCGTGGCGTTGCGAAAATCTTCATTGTCCCGCGCAGACAACACGCCGCCTGGAATTCTTCGCCGCGCGCGGCGCGCTCGACATCGAAAGCATTGGCGGAATTGTCGCCGACAAACTGGTCGAGCGCGGCTTTGTGCGCGAGCCGCTAGATCTTTTCCAGCTAAAAGTCGAGCAACTCGCGAAACTGAATCTGGGCAGCGAACAAGCGCCGCGCGTGTTCGGAGAGAAGAATGCGACGAAAGCCATCAGTGCAATTGTTCGCGCGCGGACTTTGCCTCTTTCGCGGTGGCTGTTCGCGTTAGCAATTCCAGATGTTGGAAAAACTACCGCGACAGAGCTAGCGAGATTTCACAACACGATCGAAGACATCGCGAATTCACAACTGCTCCACGATGTCGTTGATTATCATAAGAAGCGCGAGCAAGCCGAACCGGCCGTGGAAACTGCCGACCGACTGATCAAAGCGGGTTTTGCCAAGCCATCAAAAAGCAAAGCCGCCAAGCAGGGCATCGTCACTAAAGTTGGTCCAGTAGTTGCCGAGAGCGTCCTCGGCTTCTTTGCCTCGAGGGCTGGAAAAACAATCCTACAGCGGATGAAACAGCTCGGCATCGAGCCAAACAGCGAGAGAATTTCAGCCAGCAAGGCGGCCGAGTTGCCACTGGCCGGAAAAACATTCGTTTTGACTGGAACGTTGCCATCGATGACGCGCGAAGAAGCCATAGGAAAAATCGAAGCGCTCGGTGGTCACGTCACCGGCAGCGTAAGCAAGAAAACCGATTACGTCCTCGCCGGCACCGATCCTGGCAGCAAATTCGAGAAGGCAAGAGAACTCCGCGTAAAAATAGTCGACGAAGCGGAATTTCGACAGATGCTGTGAGTTGAAAGGGCTCGCTGTAATCGATTGCGGCCCTCGGACGCCTTCAACTATAGACGTCCTCAGCTATGACGCTATGACGCTATGGCCCCTCGGAATCCAGCGAAAGCGGCATGGCCTGGTTCGGCTGGATCGCGGCCGCTGCGGGAAGCTGAGTGCCGTCGAGCAGAGTTGGAATGTTCTTGCTAGCGGGGTGAAGCGTCGCTTGGACTTCGAACGTGAGTTTCTGCTTTCCCCGCATGATCGTGATCGGAACCCTGTCGCCGGCCGTAATGTAGAACGATGCGTCGAGCACGTCCTCCGGCTGGGTTATTTTCTTCTGTCCGACCTGCAACAGAATGTCGCCGGGTTTGACTCCGCAACGGGCCGCCGGCGTTTGATCCATGATCTGTGCCATCTCCGCGCGCGACCCTTCCACCGGTTGAGGCGCCTCCGAAACATTGATGCCAATCCACCCGTGTCTGGCCTGGCCAAACCGGACAAAATCGCTGCGGATTTTTTCGGCCGCCTCGACTGGCACAGCGTAACAACTGGAGTTATTTTCCAAACTGCTGACCACAATGCCGACAACCTCACCTTTCATGTTCAGGAGCGGCGCCCCGGCTTCTCCGCGCTGTGTCGGCAAATTAACGCGCAGGTGCCTGGTTGAAAAATAGCGACCGAGATATTTTTGATCGAATCCTGCGATCATCCCGAAGTTCGGAGTTTCCGGCAGATCCAATGGAAAGCCCACTGCAACTACCGGAGTCGCCACTTCGAGTTCTTCCGATTTGCCGATCGGCAGCGCTGGCGTTGCAGCATCGATTTTCAACATCGCGGTGCCGCTGCGAATGTCCGCCACTAATTGCCGCGCCGGATATTTCTTGCCGCCAAAGTCCACGGTAAAACTCTCCGCTTCCCCACCGACCGTGTAGGCGGTGTAAAGGGTACCAGTCGGATCGATAAAAAATCCTGTGCCGCAAATAGGGCTGTGCTGGTCGAGGCCGTGGATCTTAACGACTGCTTTGCCGGCCTGCTCAAAGATTTCCTTAACCTGGCGGTTTATTGTCTGCTCTTGAGCAAAGAGCACGCTCCCGCCCGAAAGCAAAAGCAGCGACAGTGCGAGTAGGCTGTGCTTAGAACCTGAAAGAGGGCTCATAACTCACGGGGACGCTGTCGAGCACGTAACGCGTTGGGGCGGCTCGGTGAGTCTGGGCGCTTCCATGAAAACTGCGAACCGGCAGCGTCCTAAGGATCGGCATTGAAACCGGAGATGCAAGGTTCAATTCTCCCTCAGCATTCGCCGACGCTGATATGCTTGGCGGACTTTGGAGAGCGACGCGAGCAGTCTCTGGTTGCTGATACATCTTTAAGGAAACGATAGCAGCACAAGCCAATACTGCCGCGACAGCGGTCGGGTAAGAGGCCAACGAAGGAACCTCCAGCCGCGACATGAACGTCTGAGCGCGTACCAAGCAGATTCGCCACAGCGGCTGGCGAAGCAATTCATCGCGCTGCCGGCGATGAAATTCATGGAGGAAATTCTCGAAATAAGCCGGTGGCGGTTGCTCGTAACGCTTCAATCGAAGCAGCCTCGCGATTTCGCTGTCGTCAAATTCTTCCATTTTCAGCGCAGGTTAAGAAACAGGGTTTTTCCGAAATTCATCCAGGTAATTTTGCAACTGGCGGTTCGCGTAGAAAAGTCTGGAACGTACCGTCCCTTCCGAGACGCGCAAGATTTTACTTATTTCCGCGTGGGGCATGCCTTGAATATGGAACATGGTAACCACTGCTCTGTGTTCATCAGACAATTTCATCATAGCCTCGTTCAATCTTCGCTGCAGCTCGGACAGGTCTGCTTCGCGCACCGGACTACTGGTGGCCGTGACTTCCAGGAATTCCTTATCATTTTGAATGCTCGCATCCACATCGTCGAGGCTCAATTGAAAGCGGCGTCCGCGTTTCTTGAGAAAATTGAGCGTCATGTTTACCGAGATGGAATGGATCCATGTGTAAAATGAGGATTTGCCCCGAAAGCCTCGGATTGCTCTGTATGCTTTGGCGAAAATGTCCTGTAACAGATCGTTCGTGTCCTCGTGGTTCGAAGTCATGTTGTACACGAGACCGTAGAGACGCGGCGTATATTTGATCACCAGTTCGTCGAACGCACCGGCATCACCGGCTTGCGTGCGCTTCACCAACTCCTGATCTGGGTCGGTTCTTGGCTGCTCCATCGCGTCGCGCCTAGACTTAGCACGAGCAGGGAGACCGGACGATAACAAATCCGAAATCCGGCGAGCGGGGAGCGCAGCTGAAGCATTCATGTTTCTTGCGGGACGGATGCTGCGTCACCGGCGGTCGCGAAGCGACATCAGCCAGAGCAAGTTGCCCAGAGCAGCGATGAATGCCGCAATGTAAGTGAGCGCGGCGGCATTCAGCACACTGTTTACACCCGCTGCTTCCTGTCCCGGCTGTATGATGCCCATTTCGCGAAGAATGATTTTCGCCCGGCGCGATGCATCAAATTCCACCGGTAAGGTGATCAACTGGAAAACGAGCAACACAAGATAACAGTAAATGCCGATTGTGATCAGGCCTGTGATGTGAAAGAACAAACCCCCGATGATAATGAATGGTAGCATTTGCGACGCGACCATCGTCACAGGGACGATTGCCATGCGCGCTTTCAGTGGCGCGTATGCTCGCGCGTGCTGGATGGCGTGCCCGGTCTCGTGCGCCGCAATGCCCAGCGCTGCGACCGACGGCGTGTGGTAAACATTGGTCGAGAGATGGAGCTTCTTGTTTGTGGGGTCGTAGTGGTCTCCGAGAAAATTGTTCGTCTCCACAACTTCGACGTCGTTTATTTGGGCAGCATGCAGAATTTCCTGCGCGCACTCCGCACCGCTAATGTTCGCGCTGGCCCGGACCTCGCCCCATTTTCGAAACGCGCTGCTTACGCGAATCTGCGCCCAGATCCCGATGATCAACGGGATGCCGATGTAAAGCAGCCAGTGAGATCCAAGACCGAAACCGTACGGATACATGTTAGCTAAACTTTAATGTGCTAAAGCAATTTGTCACTCTGAGGGTTGGGAACAATTAGACGCTCAATTACGTTGCACGTTCATTCGCAGTGAACCGACTTCGCCGGAAGTGATACAAGCGCCTGCCGTCGAACACGCTCGGTGGCAATACTTTGAGGACAAACCTCAACTAGATTTCCAGCTGCTTCGGAAAACGCGACAAAATCCGGCAGCCTGTTTTGGTGACCAAAACGACGTCTTCCAGTCGAACTCCACCCAGTCCCGGATAATACAACCCAGGCTCGACTGTCAGCACCTGTCGATCCTTTAGCACGACCTTCTGCAAACGGGGATGCTCATGAATTTCCAAGCCAAGTCCGTGTCCCGTGCCGTGAAAAAATCCGACACGCCTGCCATTACGAATCTCCGTCGGAAATCCGCGACTCGAGAAAAATTCCTGGATCGCCTTGTGAATCACCATTCCATCGACACCGGCTTTGATTCTTCTTAATGCCAGCGACTGTCCAGCCTTTACCGTTTCCCAAAGTTTGCATTGCGCGTCGCTCGCTCGGCCGCGCACCACCGTGCGCGTAAGATCGCCAAAGTAGCCGGTCTTCCCGTCGCGCGGGAAAACATCGAGAATGATCAGTGAATTGGCGTGAAGCGGTCCGTGCCCGCGCTCGTGCGGATCACACGCCTGGTCCCCACCGGCAACAATTGTGCCGCTTGGAATTCCACCGGCGCGCAAGATCGCGGAATCAATCTCCGCCCGAAGCATTTCGGAAGTCAGAGTTTCCCGGTTCCAACGTAGTCGTTTTCCCGCGCCAGGTTTCGACGCTTTCAAAACTTCAATGGCGCGCTTGAGTCCTGTTTCCGTAATGCGCAAAGCGCGTCCCATCAATTCAACTTCCTTCTCGGATTTTGCTTCGCGTTCCGGCCAGAAAAGACCGTTCGTCGCGCGCACCCGGATTCTGTTTGCAACAAGCTCCTCCGCGTACCGCAGCGGGAAATTTGCGGGAACGACTGCCGATTTTACCCCGCGTTTCGCGAGAAAATACGCCAGAACTTTTTCGTAAGGCGGCGCCGCTTTCGAGCTTCCCTGCACTTGCCGCTCCAGCTCGCTGAACATGACGAATTCGTCCGCGTCCGCCTGTCTGCGGCCGCGGTCGATCTCTAGATCGCTCAAGACCAGGGTGCGCTTGCCCTTGCGCTGAAGAAAAATGAACGGATCCGGCGCCCAAAATTTCGTGGCGTAAAGCATGTCGGGATCGGTTTCGCTGGCGGCAACGATCAGGCGCGCGGGTTTCGTTTTTCTTTTGCTCATAGCAGTTTGTAGCTTTCCTCGGCAGCGGTGTCGGAGCAACTTTTCATTAACACCTGCTTTAGCTGGGTGGAAGAGACGAGGCTGTTCTCAACTGCTTTAGCAGTTTCTCAGCCGCTCAGGTAAACCGCTTAAGCGGTTGGAGTCGATTCACACTCGACACACACCGCGCTGAAGCGCGGTGGTAATGGCAACTCATTTATTCCTCCGCACTTCCAGTTGCTTCCGCAGAATCCAATGGAGCAGTACCAGTAATCCAGCTGTGGATATGATCAAAACCGCTGTGTTGAACATAAACACGTCAAATTTAACTCCGAAGTATCGTTTTTGATAACCGAAGAAGACGTTCGGCTTGTTGCCGCGCCGGTAATCGTTCTGCTCCATCTCAGCATTTGAGATGAGGTCGCTGACCTTTTGATTGACGTAAAGTTGCTCAGCAGGCACCGGGCCGCTTGCGTCTTTAAACAGCAAGCGATCAAACGCGCGTTTTCCGGCGAGCACTGGATCGACCAGGTTCAGATAATGGTCGACGTCGCGAGCAGTTTGTCCTTCCAGCCCGGATAGCAAGGCGAGAACATCCTTCAGGCCATTGAGACGCGCGCGATGTTCGGGCGTGTTCGCTTTGGGCGCGAGTTGTTGGATCTCCTCATTAGCGCGATCCTGCCGCCCCGTCAGCGGATTGAGTTTCGCCTGAGCGACAATCATCTCTTCATAAGACCAGCGCATCGCGATGAATTGGCAGACGAGCGGGACCTGCAATTTGCTCTCGGTCTTCACAGTTTTGTCAGGATTTGGGTGTTCGGAGAACCAATGCGACATCGAGTAAAGCAGCGCGAGATTGCGGTTCATGTCTTCGTATTTAATGAGCGCGCCACCCATGATGATCTGCGGAATTAGAACGAGCGGGACGATGTTTGCCGCTGTTTTTGGATCCGCCACCAACGAGGAAATGACCAGGCCCAGCGCCACGCCACTCATCGCCGTCATAAACATGATGGCCAAATCGATCCAAAACATTCCGCGGATTTGCAGAACCGAATTGCCGATCAAAACAAAAAGCACGCATTGCGCCAGCGCAAAGACCGCCAGCGTCAGCGTCTTTGAGGCAACGTAGTACGACAGGCGAACCTTGATATTGCGCTCGCGTTGCAGCACGGGCCGATCGCGAATGATGTCGTCGGCGCTGTTGGTCAGACCGAGAAACATCGTCACGATGAGGCCGAGGAACAGGTAGGTCGGAATGTGGTAAGCAGACGCGAAGTCGTATGTGCCCTTCTCTGAATAACGCAGGAGCGTCGCAATCAAGAGCGCCAGCAGAGGCGAAACCGCAATCGTGATCACGAGATTGGCGCGGTTGCGCAGTTTG